>JAOABT010000590.1 GCA_026418215.1 Clostridia bacterium
TCGGCAGCGTCAGATGTGTATAAGAGACAGCTCTTATACTTACCGCAATGGCATTCCCAGTCACGGGTAGGTCCAAATATTCTTTCGCAGAACAAACCGTCACGTTCGGGCTTTAAGGTTCTATAATTGATGGTCTCAGGCTTTTTAACCTCTCCCCTGGACCATTCGCGGACTTTTTCCGGGGAGGCAAGACCAATTTGGATGGCATCAAAATTGTTCAATTCAAACACCCCTGTCACCCTTTCTATATATCATCGTCTTCGTCAGCGATATCGTCGTCCATGCCGAACAAATCACCAACCATGTCCTCGTTGAGCTCTTCGCCTTCGGCGATATCGCTCGCTTCGAGGCTGTCGATTTCAAATTCCTCATCAATGACGTCACGGCCTTCTTCATCATCCAGGTCGAGATAGGACATGGTTTCGTCCTCTCTGCCCTCAATGTTGACATCCAGCTCTTCAAGGTCGTCATAGATGGATTCCTTGATCTCGATTTCTTCATGCTGATCCGAGAAGACCTTTACATCGAGTGCCAAGCTCTGAAGCTCCTTCATAAGAACCTTGAAGGATTCAGGGATACCGGGCTCAGGAACGTTTTCGCCCTTAACGATGGCTTCATATGTCTTAACACGGCCCACCACGTCGTCCGACTTGACGGTCAGGACTTCCTGGAGGGAGTATGCCGCGCCATAAGCTGCAAGTGCCCAAACTTCCATTTCACCGAAACGCTGACCGCCGAACTGAGCTTTACCGCCCAAGGGCTGCTGGGTAACGAGTGAGTAAGGACCTGTAGAACGGGCATGGATCTTGTCATCAACCAAGTGAGCGAGCTTTAAGTAATACATGTAGCCAACGGTAACGCGGCTGTCGAAGGGCTCACCGGTACGGCCGTCGTAAAGCACGGTCTTACCGTCTTGAGGATAGCCTGCCAGCTTCAGGGTATCAAAGATATCCTGCTCCTTGGCGCCGTCGAATACGGGGGTGGCAATCTTCCAGCCCAGTGCCTTTGCGGCATAGCCCAAATGTACTTCAAGCACCTGCCCGATGTTCATACGGGAAGGAACGCCCAGAGGGTTCAATACAATCTGCAAGGGGGTGCCGTCCGGTAAGAAAGGCATGTCCTCCTGAGGCAGAATTCTGGAAATAACACCCTTGTTACCATGACGTCCGGCCATCTTGTCACCGACAGAGATCTTTCTCTTCTGAGCGATGTAGACGCGAACGAGCTGGTTGACTCCGGGTGGCAGCTCATCACCGTTTTCACGGGTGAACACCTTAACGTCAACGATAATACCCGATTCACCGTGAGGCACTCTTAACGAGGTGTCACGGACCTCACGGGCCTTTTCACCGAAGATGGCGCGCAGGAGGCGTTCTTCTGCGGTCAGCTCGGTTTCGCCCTTAGGTGTAACCTTACCAACGAGAATGTCGCCGGAGCGAACCTCCGCACCGATACGGATGATTCCGCGTTCGTCGAGGTCCTTCAAGGAATCCTCACCGACGTTAGGAATATCGCGGGTGATTTCTTCAGGCCCGAGCTTGGTGTCACGGGACTCGGATTCGTATTCTTCAATATGGATGGACGTATAAACGTCATCACGTACGAGCTCTTCGGAAATGAGGATAGCATCCTCGTAGTTGTAACCTTCCCAGGTCATGAAGCCGATGAGAATGTTCTTACCGAGAGCGATTTCACCGTTGTCGGTAGAAGGACCGTCAGCCAGAATGTCGCCGGCCTCAACCTGTTCACCCTTTCTTACAAGAGGTCTCTGGTTGATGCAGGTGCCCTGGTTGGAGCGCTTATACTTTAAGAGCTTGTAGACGTCCTTCTGGCCCTTGGTGGTGCGGATAACAATTTCATTGGCTACAACCTTCTCAACGACACCGGGATTTCTGGCAACCATACAAACACCGGAGTCCTTGGCGGCACGGTATTCGATACCGGTACCGACGATAGGCGCCTGGGGCTTGATAAGCGGAACGGCCTGACGCTGCATGTTTGAACCCATGAGCGCACGGTTCGCATCGTCGTTTTCCAAGAAGGGAATCATGGCGGTTGCCACAGAAACAAGCTGCTTCGGTGAAACGTCCATGTAGTCCACGTGGTTTCTGTCAACTTCAAGGATTTGCTCCTGGAAGCGGCAGCCTACGCGCTTGTTGACAAAATAGCCCTGTTCGTCCAGAGGTTCGTTCGCTTCTGCAACGATGTAAAGGTCTTCTTCGTCAGCGGTCATATAGTCATAATGGTCTGTCACGCGGCCCTTTTCCTTGTCAACCTTGCGGTAGGGAGCCTCAATGAAGCCATAGTCGTTAATGCGGGCAAAGGTACTTAAGGAGCCGATCAAACCAATGTTCGGACCTTCAGGCGTTTCAATAGGACACATACGGCCGTAGTGAGAGTGGTGAACGTCACGCACTTCGAAGGACGCACGGTCACGGGAGAGACCGCCAGGGCCCAACGCGGAAAGACGGCGCTTATGGGTCAGCTCGGCAAGCGGGTTGGTCTGATCCATGAACTGCGACAGCTGAGAGGAACCAAAGAATTCCTTGATGGCTGCGGCAACAGGACGAATGTTGATCAAAGCCTGAGGGGTTGCAGCATCGATGTCCTGGATGGTCATTCTTTCACGGACAACACGCTCCATACGGGCCAAGCCGATACGGAACTGGTTCTGTAAGAGCTCGCCGACGGAACGGAGACGACGGTTGCCAAGATGGTCGATGTCGTCGGTGTGACCAATGCCGTGGTCAAGGTTCAGAATATAGCTGATGGAAGAAATGATATCTTCCTTGGTAATGTTCTTGGGCATCAAAGCATCGCGGTTGTCCTTGAGAGCTGCAATAAGCTCAGCCTCGGGCGCACCCTTGTGCTCGGCAAGAATCTGCTTAAGGACGTCGTAGCGTACCTTTTCGTTGATACCTGCCTTGGAAGGATCAAAGCTGACATAGCTGTCGAGCTCGACGGTTAAGTTGCCGACGACTTTCACAGCCTTTCCTTCAACCTCGACGAAGGCAATATTGGTGCCGGAATTTTGAATCTTCCAGGCCATGTCCTCGTTGATTTCTTCGCCTGCCTTGATGAGCACCTTTCCGGTGTTGCCGTCCTTGATGTCCTCAGCAGCAATCTGGTTTCTGATACGGTTAGCCAATGACAGCTTCTTATTGAACTTGTAGCGGCCGACGTTGGACAGATCGTAGCGCTTGGGATCAAAAAACAGGTTGTTGATGAGGGTGCTCGCACTTTCCTCTGTTGGAGGCTCACCGGGACGAAGTCTCTTGTAAACCTCAAAGAGGCCTTCCTCACGGCTCTTGGTTCCGTCCTTGGCAATGGTTGCCTGGAGCTTGGTCTCTTCACCGAAGAGATTGATGATTTCGGCATCGGTTCCGAAGCCTAAGGAACGGAGGAACTGCGTAATGGGAAGCTTTCTGGTTCTATCGATACGAACATAGATAACCTCGGCGGAGTCAGTTTCATACTCCAACCAGGCACCACGGTATGGGATAACGGTATTGGAGAAGAGGTTGTTTCCGCTCCTGTCCTTTTCCTTGGAGTAGTAGACACCGGGAGAACGCACCAGCTGGCTGACGATAACACGCTCAGCGCCGTTGATGACAAAGGTTCCGTGCTCTGTCATGAGTGGGAAATCACCCATGAAGATTTCCTGTTCCTTCACTTCGCCGGTTTCTTTATTGATCAGGCGGAATTTGACCTTTAAGGGCGCGGAAAAAGTAGAATCCCTCTCCTTGCACTCCTCAACCGAATACTTGATGTTATCGGTCTCGAGGGTGTAGTCGATGAACTCCATAATCAGATTGCCTGTGTAATCTGTAATGGGGGAAACATCCCTTAATACTTCCCGAAGGCCATCCTGAAGAAACTGATTATACGAATTCTTCTGGATTTCGATCAGGTTCGGCATTTCGAGGACTTCGTTGATTCGGGCAAAGCTCATTCTAGTAGTTCTGCCCAATTTGACTGGATGAACCATTCATATCACCTCGTATGGACTGCATATTTTGGTGGAAAAGACATAAAAATATAGAGGGGGAAACGATTCCGTTCTGGTTTTCTTATGGCCAGTCAGGTTTACAAAAAAATCTTCCAAGTCATCTCTCCCGATCTATATTTTTTCATCTCAAAGATTATTGACATGTATTGTACCATTCATACAATTGTGCTATAATGAAGGGGAAATAAACAGTAAACATGCACAAAGCTAAAAAAGAATACAATACGTGCAAACATATAATGCAGTTAATAATGATAACATAGATAAAACCCAATGTCAACGATGCATTGGGTTTTTTATTATCTTTTTTTATGGTAATTAATAGTAAATTCTCACGACAATATTTTGGGGGTAATCACCGAATTTCTCCGAAGAGGTTGAATCCCGAAGGAATTCTGCATCGGATTTATTTCCTATTCTGACCGTAATAAAGCGTTTCGACATGATGCCCAGCTGATCAATGGTCATACCCGAGCACGTCTCCTTGACAAAATCCTGATCCCCGCGGCATTGAAAAAAGTGTGAAAGGCCCTTTATAATACCCTTCCGCTGACTAGCTGAGCTTCTCAAAATGTCGAACGAAATAAAAAACCCGCCACAACCGGCGGGCTTTTGCATTTCTCTATTTTGGCGCTTCAACCTTGATCTCAAACCGGTCAAACATAACCGCGTGGTAGAACTGATCGGCATTAAAAGACGTTCGGCGGAAGCTCACATATTCCCGTGTATTCTTACTGAGCCAAATGGGCACCTCAATGCCCAGAAGCCTGCAAACCTCGACCAGGCATTGTTCCAGCCTGTCCTGATAGGTCCCTTTATCATCTTCTACTTCCGCAATCTTTTCGTCCAATGTTGTCGTTCCTTTAATCAGCTTGCCGACCAGTACCATGGTTACCTCAACAATCGTTAATCGTAATAAACTTCCATAAGGTAGAGACCTGATGGAGGAGCCGTAACACCGAGGTTATTCCTTTCACCCGAGGCAATGGCCTCCTCTATAACGCGGGGTGAAAAGCGGCCGCGGCCTATGTCTACCATGGTGCCGACCATAATCCGCACCATATTGTAAAGATACCCGTCCCCCTTGGTGTCGAAGATCAGCAAATCGCCGTCCTGACTCCATTTGGATTCGTAGACCGTCCTGTCAAAGGTTTTGACCTGGTGCCCCGAGGCGCAGAAAGCTTTAAAGTTATGATGCCCGATAAAATATCCGGCGGCCTGTCTCATGGCGTCCACATCGAGATGTTCCCTGACATGCCAGACTCTGTTGGCGTAGAGCGCCGACCGGGTATGCCGGTTCAAAATCTGATATCGGTAATGCTTACCTTTTGCTGAAAACCTGGCATGAAAGCTGTCATCGGCTAAGGTGGATGAGCTTATGCTGACGTCGTCGGGAAGGAAGGTATTGAGCGCCACCATAAATTTATCAGCCGGGATGGAGGATGCGGTACGGAAGCTCGCCACTTGGCCATAGGCATGAACGCCGCCGTCGGTCCGGCCTGCGCCGTCAGGTATAATATCCTCACCGGTGAGCCGCTTGAGTGCTTTAGAGAGGACCTCCTGCACCGAAAGTGCATTCTCCTGGTATTGCCACCCGTGATAGCGGGAGCCGTCATATTCAACTGTTAATTTTATATTCCTCATGGGCTCGGGTTCACTGCATTCCTTCTTCAAGCTTGTGGATACCACCGGATCAGGCCTTGGAGATAAGCGCCGCACCTACGATACCGGCATCATTACCCATTTTGGCAATGACCAGACGGGTCTTCTCAACGCCCTCGGCACAGTAGGTTCTGCCCTTCATTTTTTCTCTTAAGGGAGCCAGCAGGTTTTCGCCCTCTTTTGAAACACCGCCGCCTATGGCAATGACACCGGGCTGGAAGATGTTGACCATATTGGCCAGACCGTCTGCCAAAATATCAATATAGGTATCGACGACCTTTATTCCTGTCTCGTCACCGAGTCTTGCAGCATCGAAGGCCGTTTTGGCATCGATCTTTTCAAGGTCGCCACCTACAAGCTCGACAATCTTTGAGCTGGGATTCTCCTGAGCGGCCTGTTTTGTTTGACGAATCAGAGCAGTTGCAGCGGAATAGGCCTCCCAGCAGCCATTACGTCCGCAGGTGCAGGGCTCGCCGTTGAGCTTTAAAACCATGTGCCCGAGCTCACCGCCCGCACCGTTGAAGCCGATGTAAAGCTTATTATTTATGATAATTCCGCCGCCTATACCTGTGCCGATGGTAATGACAACTGCGAATTCATCGCCCTTTGCGGAACCGGCAACGCTTTCTGCAATCGCCGCGCAGTTAGCGTCATTCTCAAGGTAAACAGGTACATTAATATACTTTTGAACCTCTTCTCGGACATGAACATTTTTAAAGCCCAAATTATTATTATAGATGATAATGCCGTTTTCACGATCCGGAGTTCCGGGGCTTCCGATACCGATGCTATGTAAATCCTTTTCAGTTATTCCTACATCCTTCATGAGGGATTGCACCAGAAGACACATATCCTTGATAATCTCCTCAGGCTTTCTGGTTCTTCCCGTTGGAACACTGCCCTTCTTGACGATTTTGCCTTCCTCGTCGACAATACCTGCGGCAATATTGGTACCGCCCAGGTCAATTCCTGCATAGAACATGAATAGTTCCTCCCTACTATAAAAAAGATGTAGACATATAAAAAAAGTCTCTCAGACTTTCCCTCAAAATGAGACCAAAACTTTATTCTTGCTCGTTACCCCATGGTTTTGGGGTTAAAATAATTATATGATATAATAACGGAGGGGTCAATAAGCCCCACATTTTCCAACCCATCGCAAACCGCATCCCAACTCTACTTGGAAGGATATGGACA
>JAOABT010000396.1 GCA_026418215.1 Clostridia bacterium
GGCGTATAGAGCTGTGGAGCTAGCCGTTAAATAGTTGTAGCTTAACGGCCAAGGCATTTACCAGGATTGGGTTTGGTACTGTCATCCTTTGGGACGAATTAGGGAGGGGAAAAGATGAGCAAGCTTGAAATCATGAAAAAGAACGAGGACGAGGTCAATAACATCATTCTCAGAATCAATAAGTGGTTTTTTATTGTTTTTCCGACCTGTATGCTTTTAAACTTCTTAAAGGTTATTATGATCCCATGGAATTTTGCTGCCCTTATTTGCCTGATAGGAATACCGATTTGCTCCATTCCTCTGCTTTACAGACTTTTTAGATTCAATATGAATTACTTTAAATATGTGGCCATGATGACCTTCCTAATCATGCAAACGGTCCTCTACGGAATCAGCTATATGACGGTGGTATTCTTCTGGCTCTTGCCCATTGCCTTTGCTTGTCTGTATTTTGACAAAAGGCTATTGATTACAACCTTCATATCCCTCATTCCTGCAGTATTGGCGGGCGAGCTGATGGCGGCCCAAAAGCAAATTATCACCGAAGCAAAGCTCTCGTGGATTCCGCTTCATATGATCAGCTTTCTGATTCAATTCTTGATTATTGCTCCTGTCTTTGTATCCTTTGTTAAGCGTGCCAACAAAATGCTCTTTACCTCAGGAGAGCTGCTGGAACGCCTTGAAAAGCAATTCAGCGAGAATGAGCAATCCTCTCTGAATTTGGTTGCAACCGTCAAACAGCTTTTTAGTATCAGTGATGAGGCCAACCATGCGATAAACCGGATATCAGCTTCCATTCACAACTTGGAGAGCGAGTCTGCTTCTATCCTTGAGAATGCCGCCAGTACCAATAAAAATGTGGATAGCATCGTCGAGGACGTTACACTCTCGGTTACGGAAGCTGAAAACGTCATCTTGGATGTTCACAATATGGCCAATCTCTCAAAGGAAAACAAAAATGAGCTCTCGAATTCGCTGTTGGAAATGCAGAAAATAGAGGCGTCTGCCGAAGAAAGCAAAAAGATCATTCAAGCTCTATCCGATCAGGCTAATGAAATACTCAATGTCGCTAATATCATTACCGGCATCTCAAGCAGAACCAATCTCCTTTCACTCAACGCCAGCATAGAGGCGGCAAAAGCCGGCGACGCCGGAAAGGGCTTTTCGGTGGTTGCTCAGGAGGTTAGAAAGCTCTCCGAGCAGGTAGGTCATTCGGCTTTAACCATTAAGGAAATGCTCGACAGGGTTAATCTCAGTATTAATCAAGCCGTTTATGCCATCACTGATACGTATAAAATGGTATCGTCTGGCTTGGAGTTAACCCAGAAAACCGTAACAAATTTTGATCGGATGCTTGAAACACAAAGAAATATTATGGATAAGGTTCAAAACATGGCCAGGATCACCCAGTCCTTTAAGGGCTATGGCGATTTGATCAGAAATACCATGATCAGTATTAAGGATGAAAACGAAAACAGCCATTTGAATATCTCACAAATTTCAAGTGCCATTGAAAAGCTGTTTGAGTCCTTTAACGACATCATAAGCACTATCAACAGGGTTGAAAAAGAGGCTGCCGCGTTGACATCCCAGAACAGCATAGCGTTGGCCTGATAGCGGGAATACAATCCTTTAGCTAGATAAAAAGCCTGGCACATGAAACGGTGCCAGGCTTTTGTCATGGAAGGCGTTTACGACTGTTGTCGCAATGGAGCGGGAATAGGTTTAAGCAAATGGTGCTGAACCTTATTTCACGGTGTGATATAGGAGGACCCATCTAAGGGAATAACAACCTGAAGCGGAGGCTGTCCTCCGGGGAGGCCTATAGCGTAAATGGTGTAAAGCCGGTTGGCTGCCAAGGCAATATTCGGAACCTCCAAAACAACCTGATTGGTTCCTGCAAGTCTAAGCTGGAAATGGTAGGTTGACGCCGGTATAGGGATGTAGCTGGTAGTTTCCGTGTAGCGTACGTTACTGAAAAGTACCGTTCCGTTAGCCAATGTCAAATCAACACTGGGCGCTGTGGGGGACAGGTGGCTAAACCTCAATAAAAATTTTCCCGGCGGAACTGCTATCTTAGGCTCCGCAATAGGCAGGAGACTGATATTTGGCAGCATGCCTATGGCAGCTATAGTAAAGATGGAACGAGGCGGCACAGTCAGCATGGTGGCAAGCACCGGCATATCCCTTCTTCCGGCTGGGTAGACCTCTACACGGTAGGTTCCGGGTTGTACGGTCTGGTAGAGGGTAAAATCTCTATAGCGGAGGTTTCGAGCAAGGGGCATACCATTGGCGTAAACGTCCACTGCAGGGGCATTGGGGGAGGCATGAAAAATCCGGATATATGATTCATCCCTGTTTCGCGGTGCGTTGCGGTGCATGGGATTTTGATCATCAAACATTCATATCACCTCAAAAGCAAAATCATTTTGCTACAGTATATGAATGCTTGTACTAAAGGGTTAAACGCTCGAAGAGACATTAAATCTACGTCCCGTTCCTGCAGGGTGTTTTTCAGACAGCTCCCATAGGCCTGAGGGAAGGGCTGTTCCTCATCGTCCTGCCCTTTGTCATTGTGCTTGTAGAGGAAATCAGAAAAGCATTTTCCCGCCGAAATAAAGCGAAAACGAAATGAGGTGTGCGACCATGAAGGTTATAATCGTCGGATGTGGCAAATTGGGCTCAGGCCTTGCCTGGAACCTCATCAAGAAGGGCCACAAAGTCACTGTTATTGACAGCGACCCCGAGGCATTGAAGCTGCTGGGTAATGATTTCAAAGGTGAGACCATAGTCGGTATTGGCTTCGATAAGGATATTCTGGAGAAAGCTCAGATCCAGACGGCGGATGCCATTATTGCGTGCAGTAAAAGCGATGAGGCAAACGCGCTGATCGGAAGGATCTCGCGTAATATTTACAAGGTACCCCGAGTCATTTCAAGACTCTATGATCCCCGCCGTGCTGAGATTTACAGGAGCCTTGGCATTCAAACCATCTCAACCACGACCTGGGGTGTTCACCAGGCTACTGAAATGCTGAGCTATGACCAGCTGGACTCTGTCTTTTCAATGGACAATGTCGAGATGATCAGGGTAGAGGCGCCAGCACTGCTGCTGGGTCGGAAGGTAGATGAGCTCACCGTTTTAGGAGAAACGCAGGTGGTTGCTATTAGCCGCAAGAACAAAACCTTCATTCCAACCAGAGGGACGACACTGCAAAGGGACGATATGCTCTATATCGCAGTGATGAATACATCTGTGAGCAGACTTAAATCCTTGTTGGGGATGGATCATGGAATGGGGGGATCGAAATGAAGGTCATAATTGTAGGCGGCGGACAGGTAGGCACTTACATTGCCAATCTACTTTTGAAGAGCAATTGCACGGTTCGCGTGATTGAAAACCGCGAGCATGTCCTGGAAAAGATTAAAAAGGATTTGCCTGCCGATGTGGTTGTTCAGGGAAGCGGCACAGATCCTGCCATACTTGAGCTTTGCGGCATAGCACAGGCTGATGTCGTTGCCGCTGTCACAGGCTCTGATAAGACCAATCTTGTGGCTTCAACAATAGCAAAGTTTGAGTTTGATGTACCCCGCGTCATAGCGCGCGTCAACAATCCTCAGAATGCCTGGCTGTTCAATGGGGGCATGGGCGTTGATGTGGCACTTAATCAAGCTGATTTGATGGCGCACCTTGTTGTTGAGGAAATTGATCTAAAGAACATGCTTACCTTAATGAAGCTTAACCGCGGCAATTACTCCATTGTTAAGGTTACGGTGGATAAGCATTCAAAGATCGTTAACAAGGCTGTCAAGGACGTTATGATCCCTGATAAGGCTGTTCTGATTGCCATTTCACGCGGGAGCGAAATCATCATTCCTCGAGGAGATACAGTGTTTCTCGGCGAAGATAAAATCTTTGTTTTTGCGGCAAACAAAGTCCAGGGCATACTCAACGACATGTTTGGCCAGATTGAAAAATAAGCGGAACTGTTCTTGAAGTTGTATGTTCAGCTTTAACACTGCAAAAGTCACATGATAAACAAGCAGAGGACATAGACCAGACGATTATGTTAAGCCATTCAAGAGGACTGAAGACGGTATTGACCGTACTCGGTCCTTTTAGCTTTTAGCGGCCTGTTCTTTGGAAACTTTGGGTTTGACAGGTGCTGCCATTTTAATAATAATGGGATTAGACTCAAAAGAAGGAGCGAAATTCATGGCAAGTGCATGGAACCCGTGGCACGGGTGTAAAAAGAAAAGCGAAGGCTGCAGGAACTGTTACATCTACCGCGGTGACGCCAAAAAGGGTCTGGATGCTGGACAAGTCTACAAAACAGAAAAATTTGATTATCCTATAGAGACCAAGAAAAACGGTGAGTACAAGACAAAGGCCGGTAATTTATTTTTTACCTGCTTTACTTCAGATTTTCTTCTTCAGGAAGCCGATGAATGGCGGAAGGATGCCTGGAAAATCATTAAGGAACGAAGCGATTGTGATTTCTTTTTCCTCACCAAAAGGCCGGAACGTTTTTTAAGCTGTATTCCTGAGGACTGGGGAGACGGATATGAAAACATCCATATGGGTGTTTCCTGCGAGAATCAACAAATGGCAGACGAGCGGATTCCCATTCTCTTAAGTCTGCCTCTTAAGCATCGCTGCATCGTTCTTGCACCCATGCTTGAGCCCATGAACATTGAAAGCTACTTAAACAGCTCCATCGGGGTGGTGT
>JAOABT010000032.1 GCA_026418215.1 Clostridia bacterium
GATATCGTCTGTGACAATTCCGTTTCCTTTCTTCTTTCCTCAATAGACATGTTTTTGTCAATTGCGATGTTGATTCTATCTCCTAAAATTTTTTGTAATTCAATAAGTGTCATTTTTTATAACCTCACTTTCTATTTTTAATTCCGCTATACGAACTAACTCAAAACACTTCCATCCCAATAAGCTTCTCAACCGCCGCCCTTACAGGCTCCCTCGGCACCGCTCGCTCAAATATCCACCGCTCTACAGCTCGGCCTGACACATGCACCATCTCTGCCAGCATTCCCACCGTGATCTTGTTCTGCATCATCCAGTTATAAAGAGCATGATTCGTTACATTCCATCTCTTAAGCTCTCTGATAGCGGTATCTTTCTTTTTGCGGGGCAGACCACTTAGGTAAATCCGGCAAGCCTCACACAGCATATCCCCTGTCTTATGAGGCTTTCCGCACCTTCCACACTTCCCGGCAGCTTTTCGCTTATATCGGTAGTTCCTCATTGCTTGGCTCATGCTTCATAACCACCTTTACTTTTTTAATACTGACATGTTGCCCAACAATTCATAAAACGCATCGTCATACTGCCTTTGCTGGAAGTTATTGCGCCGGGCGGGCCTCTCGTTCTCTGCCTTGCCAATGGTGACTTTCTGCCTTTGCATTTCAGCCCGCTTAGATAGGTACTGCTCCATTGTGAATATACTCTCGGCCAGTAACGCTTCTGCAACCTTTTTCAACCAATCCCATGGGTTCCTTTTGCCTACGGAAGCTTCCATAATGGATTTAATGAGGTCATGATGCAAACCGGCCTTTTCCCATTGCGCGATTTGGCTTTTATAAAAAGGGGTGACAGCACCGATGTTTTCCTTAAAGAATTGGAATAAGTCGTCCAATGCATTGTTGGCAGGGTTAGGATGAATAGGCTCATTTCTATCGGGTGTAGAGGCTATCCCGGATTTGGCCCTGTCTTCTGCATTTCTGAAATCACGGTTCTCGCGTGATATGTAGGTTTGGAACTTATAGAAGTTCTTTGGCGGGAAGAATAGCCGTGGACTACCGTTGATGGTATAGGCATGAACAAGCTTAATTTCTATCATACCTAAGATGGCTTGCTTGACATCCTCTTCGGTTTTATCCCGCCTACCCGGAATCACCACCGATAGGATTTCCTCCGGGTCTCCCGTGAGTTCGCAATTATCCTCCGCATGCGGTAACATCCAGGTATAGAGCAAGGCCGCGAAATCACCGTATTCTTTGGCAAGCCTGTTGACCTTTTTATCAACCGATATTTCAGTGCTTATGTATCGTCTTCGTGGCATAGTCAATACCGCCTTTTTCTTTAAGTCTTGGGCGGCTGATGAAAGTCATCAGCGCCCAAGATAACCTTGCTATATGTCTGAATAATGGATGACTTTGCTGACTTGCTTTGTTGAACGGCAATATGCGCACTGTTCGCAGCGGATAGGCTCCAACCGGCCTTCCTTCAAAAGCTTCAGGCGAGGTGTGCATTCTTCGATAACAGACAGTTCTTTTATGTACCGTTCAGGGTCTTTCAGGCTTATGACGGCTTTGTCCGGAGGGTCTTCTTTACTTACTGCCACGAGGTAGAAGTCAATCCAGTCACCTTCCGGCCTACCCATGGCTAAGCGTTCTACTTCACAATAGACCGCCGCTCTCAATGGATAGCAGTAGGCCTCTACAAAGCTGACCTTTTTATTGATGCCTCCCTCGCATATCCAGTCCTTGTCACTGATGCTGCGAGTTGTTTTGAGGTCTGATGATCTTTTTTTCTCAGGAAGATAATTGTCGAAGCGAACCTTCCACTTGAGGCCAAACAGCTCCGCTGTGAAAATGATTTCCTTTTGGCCATTGAGCATGAACATACACATTTCATCATTTTCTAAGGCGGCTATCATTTCATCTGCCTGCTTGTATTCGCATTTCAAGCCGCCCTGCTTGGTGAACATTTCAGGGTGCTCAGCGATGAATCTGCTGCGTTCCTGAGGGCCTTCGTTCCAACTGTGGACATATGATCCAACAAGAAGCGCGGTTGATTGTTCCTCAATCCATTCGCCCCTAATCTTTGCCATAGCTCTGGCCTCACAGCCTTTGAGAAGGCCTCCCCCAAAAAAATCCAAAAACTGTGAGCAGCTGACGTAATCTTTTTCTGCACATGGACTGAAATAGTTATCTCTTGTGAGAATAAGGTTTGACATCACCCATGGCCTCCATCGTTTTCGGATTTCATCCTGCGGAACTCTTCCTCGGCACTGTCGGCACCGAAGGATTTTGGAGCCTCATCAACCACCGAGAATTGAGCATCCACATATTCCGGGATTTCAGCTCCATCCTCCGTTTTCTTGATAATGGACTGGTCAAACTTGACAGCTTCCTGCATCTCCGTTGACATGGGGCCCCATTTTCCGAGCAGGTCTTTCAGGACTGTTTTCTTTGCCATGGCATCAAAGTCAGTCTTCCAAGGCCCGTTGTTGAATGTCTTTGAAAACCTTTTGGCATGGAGCGTTACTTCTTCTTTTGTCCAGAAAACGACCTTACGGAAGCCGTTCATGAGTTCAAACATGGCGGCATAGGCGACAACGGCCTGTTTCTGACGTGCCTCCTTATCCTTAATGGTTGAAATCTCGAGGACTTCTCCAAATTCGTCCCAGGAGACAAGCTCCCCTGCTCGGATGTCAATAACATTAATCATTTTGTATTGGCCTGTGCGCTGGGCAAGCTGGATGAACCCACGGTAACCCATCTGGAACTGGGCTTTGTCGCCATAGGGAACGGCATATGCAAAGCCGAGGTTATTGTCAAGCGGGAGATTCATGCTGGCAGCCTTGAGCCCGCATTGCAGAAGGGTGTTTGGATCACACTTGGCAAGGCCGGGCGTTAGGTTTGCGAGCGATGTTAGAGAGGTGATGAACTGGGGAGCCCGCTCTTTGAGAACCCCATCAAGGTATTTCTTTACACCGGCGTTATTGAGGTACTGTGCGACTGTAGCTGGTTTATTTTGAGTTGTCAATTCATTATTACTCATTAACTTTGTCCTCCGCTTTCAAGTTATTTCTGCTCATGTAATCTTCAATTGCATCATTTAGCAGTTTTGGGATGTCATTATCTCCGACAATATGAAGAAATGCTCCGTCTTCAGTATAAAACGTTAAGTCATGTGTTCCCGCTATCGATTGACTTATGGATGCCCTCTTGAGTTTTGCACCAAGTTCTCCTCTGAATCCCATGGTTACCCCTCCGCATCGATAATTTCAATCTTCAGGTCTCCGTCATCAGTTCTTAAGAAGAACCATTGGAATCCGTCATTCTGGGCCTCTTCAATGATTTTGGCTTGCTCTGACGGGTTAAGGTCTTGGAAGCCATCAAAGCATATGATCTTGAGCTCGCCGGATTCGGCACGTTTTTTGGCGATGCGAATGGCCAAGTCACGCTTTTCTCCTGTGGAAAGGCCGCTGATGAGTGTTCCGTTTATTCTGAGGAGGCCTTGTTCGTCTACCGTTATGCCTTCGATTGGACATTTTGACACCTTGAGCAATTCGAGCGGCAATGACCTGGCCTTTTCAATTTTGGCCGTGAGTGCTGCAGAATGTTCCTGTTTGGGTGCCAATTTCGTGACAAGGATATCTTTCATAAGGTCAAAATCACGGAGATAGCTTTGCATGTTCGCAACCTCGTCTGCGGCTTGTTGAAGCGGGGCTACATCGATTGGCACCGTCTCTTCCAGAATCTTTTTGGAGTTTCCGGCGGCTGCATCGGCGGCTTTTATTTGCTCGGCAAGCTTTTCGTCTATCCCAGAAAGTGCTTGCTGCTCGAGGGCATCTATACTGATGAGTTCCTGCTCTTTAGCCGATATGGAACTTTTACAGGCTGTAATTTCGCTTTTTGCATTGTCGGTTTCGCTGCGGATTTCTTCCCTTTTGATGGACTTGAGCTGGGCATATTTCCCTTTAAGCTTCTCGATTTCGGCGGCAAGCTCGTTTTCCAATGAGTGATCTGCCTCGATGACTCTCCTTTCAGCATCTTCAACAATCTGCTGGGCCTTCTCCATTCTTAGGCTCATATTCTGGATAGATTCGCGGCAATGGCCTCGCATTCTGTCATAAGCGCTTCTCTTGATTTGCTTATCAATTTCAGCATCTGACCGAAGGGCACTGATTTTGGATTCAAGAGTTTCAATGACGGATTTTGCAGCCTGAATCTTCCTGTTTATCTCCTGAGCCTCCGAAACCTTGGCATAATACTCCTGGACTTTTTTGTCCCTCCACTCCTCACCGTCATAATTTGGAGGCAGTTGGTCCCGATATCCCCTGGCTTGAGCCTTGAGCACATCAATATCGTGGTTTACAGCGGTGCGTTCTTTATAGAACTTGTCCTCTATCTGCTTGAGTATTTGGAGGATATGCATGGAATAATTAATGCCATCGGGGATTTCACCGAACCATGAACAAATGTCATTCATGCTCCAGGGTATTTCAAGCATGTTGAGAATGATGGAAGCCTGTTCATCGGCCTTCTTTTTCAAAAACTCTCCCGGCTTGAAAATATCGCCCTTGAAAAGGCTTCTCAGGAATGTTTCTGTTGACGGTACTGCCATTCCGGCCTTTGAGACCTTGAGATAGTCTGTTGAATCGGCTCTGATCTTTCTTTCAACGGTCAGCCCGTCATCGAGTTGAATAAACAGGGTGGCTTCTTTCTCACCATGACGGATGAGCTCGGTTTTAGAGAGGCCGCCCCTGTTTTCCTTGTCCTCAACCCTGCCGGAGAGGGCCTGCTCAATTCCCTCCAAGATAGAAGTTTTTCCGGCCCCTTTATGGCCTGAGATAAGATTGACCTTCCCAGGCTCGAACTGGATTTCAGTAATGCCGAGCCAGTTCTTGAAAATGTATGACTTAATTTTCCTTGCTTCGTTCATAACATTTCCCTCCTGTTTTGATGCTTTCACTTAATGTGGCGAGCGCTTTCCATTCTTCAAAAGAGAACAGGTCACCAAGCCACTTGACATTCCTGGCAATATCCCTGTACCTTTCATACTCGGTTCTTAAAGTGCGTTCGCGTGCATGTGATGATGTGCCCACCTGGAATGCCAAGGAAAGTTTTTCGCAGAGAAAGGCGGCATCAGCAATAGCCAATTTGATACTGAGCCTGGAGCCCGTTAAATCCTGGAATATGATTTCTGCGGCAGCTTCGGCTTCATTTGTTTTGACTAAAATGTCATGTATTCTATCAAGCTTAATTTGAGCCATTTTCTGGCCCTCCTTCGGTGATTTTGATTTGGATATTGACGGATTTGCAGGAGTTCATGCGCCCCAGATTATACAGCGATCTTCCAATCGCCTTGAGATCGTTTGCCTGGACATTGGCCTTGTTGATGGCGAAAATGGCGGAATGCTTTGCCTTTGGGAGATGGATACTGTCGTACTGCATGGTTTCATGATAGTGTGCTGGGCTTTCTGACTGAGGTATAAGCTTTCCCACGTTTTTTTCACCAATACCGTTTGGTGCTTCAAACCCATCAATCATGGCATTGCATGTGTTAGGCTCCTGAGAAAATTTCAGAATGTATCCTGCCTTTTGCAGAGCCACGAATGCGCTCCGCTTGATTTGTGTGAAACATGTCAATAGGTTGGATACCCTCAAGCCCTGGGTGATTTCCTTATAGCTCGGCACCTGTTGGCCCGGATGATGCTTCATCCAGTCCATGATGGCATGGATGAGAATTTGTCGGTCGCTTCCTTCTTTTTTTGCTGGCATGGTTTCTACACTCCTTCTTCAACGCCTGTCTCTTATACACATCT
>JAOABT010000078.1 GCA_026418215.1 Clostridia bacterium
CTTGTGGAGTCTCTGCCCGAAGAGGCTTACAATAAGGTTATTGAGCAGTATGAAAGCCTTTATGACAGACTAGACCAGAGGGATGAGCTGGATAAGGCACAGCTTGTCAAGGATAAGCTTGGCGCCCTCCAGATGGAAAGCCAGAATCCTGAGCTGACAGGGCTTATGGAAGCCATAGATAATAAGCTTTCTACCAGTGAAAAGGATAAGGCCCAGCTTAATCTGCAGCTTGCAAAAATCAGTGTATTCCTGACGGATACCCAAAAAGCAGACGCCTATATTGAAAAGGCCGTTGAGAATCTGGATAAGGTTCAGAATGAGGTTGTGGTCCAGGGTCTAGGTGCGTTGGCGAGCCTTGAAATCAAAGAGACCGGAAGCTTTGACGAGCTAAAGGACCTTCCCGATAAAGTTAAAACCCTCTCAAACGATATTCTGCCAGTGAAGCTGCCCTCGGATGCAAAGGTTCAGAATGCAGCCTTTGAAGACCATGTGGCCGGATATTTCACGCGAAAGGCCGTAGAGGTCAATATTACTAAGATTGATACCTCAGCCTACCCCGATATTAAGGCTTATGTCCAGTTCGGATTCGATACCGGCGAGGATTTTTCGTCCGAGGTTAAGAAAAGGGACCTGAAGCTCGAGGATACGGGAAGTGCGCTGACCGATTATAAGCTTGATAAAATCAAGATCGATAGGTCCAATATTATCCTCTGCGTGGATGTTTCACCCAGCATGCAGAATTTTATGAATGATCTTAAAGCGGCCTGCTTAAAATTCACCGCCACCATGGGCAAGACCGAAAAGGTAGGTATTATAGGGTTCGACTCGGGAGTCATCTACGATTATGGCTTCGAGAGCCAGAAAACCACTCTTGATGCCAATATCAACAGTCTCTCAACGGGTAACGGCACCAATATCCATAATGCCGTGCTGCAGTCACTGTCTAAATTCACGCCGGCCGAGGGCCAGAACAATATCGTCATCGTTTTAAGTGACGGTGCCAACAACGACACGGTCTCTGCAGAGCAGATGGCCTTTGTGGGCGAGCAGTGCCTCAAAACCGGGGCGACGCTTTATACCATCGGCTTAGGTGAAAGCGTAGACGGTAATTACCTTTCCGAGCTGGCACGCCAAGGGGGCGGCAAATTTATTTACGCCCCATCCTCCAATCAGCTTGAGGCCTTCTACGGCTTTTTGCACAACCAAATACGCAACCAATATAAGCTATCCTATCAGGCGCCCCAGCAAGAGGTTTTTGACCGCTACCTCCAGGTAGCGCTGCCCAAGCAGCAGGCCAAGGGAAGCAAAAATTACAGCCTCATCAGCAGCAAGGAGCTGACGACTGAGGAGCAGGCCGCACTCATAGAGCAAATGGAGAAAGCAGGCGGCCTCTATGCCAAGGGCCTGGACAGACGCTGTATTATCAAAGGTGCCAACCAGGAGGAAGAGGTCAGCTTAATAGGAGGAGGCTTCAGTGGACTAAAATCCTCCGAGGTTGAAATCAATCTTGAAGGGTATGGCCCCTTGAAGTCAAACCGTGTGAGTATCACAGACAACGAGCATATCAAGCTTGTTCTGCCTTCCAATATACCTGTGGGCAACTATACGCTTAAGGTCAAGCTCAGGGATCGCACCTATTCCTTTACTGATGAGCTTCAGGTGCTGAAATCAGGAAGTGTTAAAACTATCGCATTCGGTCCCTATAAAATCTCTGCCAACGAGATCAAGAACCAGGGGGGCAACAAGTATCTTCTTCGGGGCAATGTTCAGATTAATGACTTTTTGAGGTTCAAGGGCGATCTCACCCTTGAGGGAGATTACAAGAACGAGCATTACATAGGGCTTAAGCCTCAAAGCGAAAGCTACATCGCCTTCCGAAAGGGCAGCACTCCCAATTATCTGGTTGATGAAGTGTTCCTAAAATATAACCTTAACCTCAACCTAAAAAAGTGGGAGAAGTTCTCCTTAAGCCGGGATGGGTCGCCGGTTGACATTAACCTTGCCAACAAGGTGGATATGGGGCTTTTGGAAGTGCCCTCACCTAAAATCACGTTTAACCCCGACAATGTTGAGTTTATGACCAACAAAATCAATCTTAACCTGCCCATGCAAAAGTATCTGTTCCTAGCTGCAGGCGCCAAGCCCATCAGCTTTGAGGGTGAGTCCAAGATGCTGATTACGGCCGAGCAGATTGCCTATGTGGGCAGCTTCTCATTGGAAACAGACGGCTCCTTGCTTGGAAAGCGCCTTTTGAATGTGCTCGAGCTTAAAAAGCTCAAGGGTTCTGCAGACACTATGAAGGGCGACTTTACCTTTGAGGCCGGTGTGGGCCTGACCTTCTGGCGCAGCGAAGAAAACGAGCTTGGCTTGAAGCTCGGCTGGAAGAAGTGCCTGTTTGACGAGCTGAACATCCGGCTCCCCTGGGAGTGGAAAGTTCTTCAGCTTCCTAAATCTCCTGTACCTGTGACCATAAAGGAAATCACAGGGGGCGTGAGCAATTTGAGCCTTTCGGCCACCGATGGCTGGGATAAGCTGAGTAAGCTTAAATACATGCTTCAAAGCGATATTCTTGTAGCCAAGGCTTCCGATGTCATGCCCTTCCTTGATAATATCGACTGGCTGAAACAGAAAATCCCGGGGATTTTGCTTGTGGATGATGCCAAGGCTACGGTGACCTTTGAAAAGCTGGCTTTTACCTTCGATGCGAAGCTTAAGCTCTTTGAAGAGTTTGATGTGGGCTCGGTGGAATTTGCCCTTGGGAATTATGAATTTAAGAATTCGCTGCTGAACATGGGGCCTCAGGACGCAGTTGGCGTCCATATCAAAAATACGCGGGGCATCGATTTGAACCTTGACAAGCTGCAGCTTAAGCTCCAGAACGCGATCGGCATCGATGTCAACAACAAGGGTATGTTCCTTCAGACGACGGGCGTTGCCAGCGCGTCGGTGAGCCTCTGGAAGTTTGAAAGAAAATGCTCCTTTGACGGTGACGCGCTTATTGCCGTACACCCGTCGAGCGTGGGAACCCAGTTTACCATCGGGCTTCGCGGCCGAGACCTTGAGAACGGCAATGCAACGGACTTCAGGTTCTACGTTAACGGCGATAAAATAGCTATCGTCGGTATTGACATTCCCTTTACAGAAAAAGATGTTATCGAGATCGACTTGTAGGAGGTCCAAGGTGAATAGTAAAAAAATCAGTGCATATATCTTCATTCTTCTTTTTATCCTTGCCCTGCCCCTTTGCGTGTTCGCAGAAACAGCCAAAAAGACGGTCGTCAAGGACCTGGTCGACAATCCGGATAATACGACGCTTGTCATCAGGGTGACGTGGGAAAAAGGGGAGGTGCAGACCACCCTCGTTGCACCAAGCGGAAAGAGGGTTCCGCTGGTTCCGGGAACGCCTGACACCAAGGTAACGGCAACCGGGACAAGCCTTGAGGCCTATATCTACAATCCGGAGATCGGGCCGTGGAAGATCGAATTTGTCGGGGGCGGCAACGGAAAGGTTCGGGCCGAAACCACAAAAATAGTCGAACCCCTGAAAATAACCAATCTACAGGCTTCACAAGCCGCCGGCAGCAATGACGTAACGGTATCCTTTTCCTCAACCGGTGACCGTCAGACAGGAACCTTCAATTACGAGATCTATCTCATCACCGACCCAAAGGATATGGATGGAAAGCTCTTGTATTCTGCCTCCAGCAGCGTTGGTCAGGCTGAAGGCCTCACGCTTTCCTTAAATGAGGTCAACAGCTTTTCCCAATACTACGTGAGAATTAATGCCACCAGCAATGCCAACGGTATTCAGGACTTTGATTCTTCGGTGAGCCAGCCCTTCAGCTTCCGGCATCAGGACGATATCCCCAAGGTTACAGGGCTCGTCACTGCCATTAATGAAGAAGACAAGACACTCTCCTTATCATGGGATCAGCTTTCGGAAGGAACCTCCCTTGACGGCTACAGGGTGAATCTTTACCAGGATGATGACGCTGTACCCTTTGTGACAGAAGACGTTTCGACTGCTACAACAAATTACATCACGCATTATACGGAAACGGCGAAAAAGCTGAAAGCGGAGGTTTCCGCCCTTCGAGGCGGCATTGCAGGGCAGCCTTGCGTGTCCGAACTCAATACTGATACGCTAAAAACACTGCCAATCCAGTTTACGCTCCCTGAAAGCAGGGTGACGAACCGCAGGGATTACAGGCTCCCCTTTAAGCTCGTGTCACCTTGTAAGCTTATCATCAGGATAAATGATCGGGAAAGCAGCTACGACCTTAAGGCAGACGGCGTTCTTGATCTTAAGCTTGAGCCTGACACCAACCATATTGAGCTTCTCATGGCAGCCGCAGACGGTGTTGAACAGGCCAAAACCTTTGATCTGGTTTTGGATGAAACACCTCCGCAGCTTAATATTTATGAGGATATCAATGGGCAAAAGGTTTCGGACAGCCATGTGGTGATACTCGGCAATGCCGAGCAGTCCGCCATTGTAACCATTAACGATAACCCTGTGGTTCTGGACGAAAAGGGTGATTTTACCTTTGAAGGCAAGCTTCGAATCGGAAAAAACACGCTCGTCGTTAATGCCAGGGACGGAGCCGGAAATATCAGCACGTATAAGGCTACTGTAATACGCATCATAGATTTCAACGGGACATACTATGTGCTTGCTGCGGGGCTCGTACTTACCGCTATAGCCTTAACGGTTTACTGGAGAAAAGGCAGGAAAAAAGCATGAAGAAATTCATAACCATCATGAGCATTGTATTTGGCATTTTAGGAGCCGTTTCTTTATCCGCTGGCATTTATATGTTTATCACCCTTAATTCCATGGCCCTTCTTAAGCTGTCAACACGAACGGCCTATTATTACATAATCCTAAATAAATGGCTCATGCTAGGTGGAGGAGCTCTTTTTGCGGCAAGCTTGCTCGTTTTGTTCTTGAAGCTTAAAAAGAAGCAGAAGCCCGTCGGGTAACCTCTTTACTTTACTTCATAGTGCTTTTAGCGTATAATGGGGCAGTGGTTTAAGGAAAATCATGGAGGTGTTGAGGTTGGCCCTTGATAACAGTGATGAAGCAAGATTAATGCAGCCCGCGGTGCTTGCCTTTATGGGGGATGCGGTATTTAATCTGTTCATCCGGGAGAGATTAATACTCAGGAAGATGGGCACCTCGCACCAGCTTCACCTGATATCCACTCAATATGTGAAGGCATCGTCACAGGCTTCTATTGTTAAGCAGCTCTTCCAAAGCTTTACGGAGGAGGAGGCCTATATATTCAGACGCGGCAGAAATGCCAAGTCCACCACGGTGCCAAAAAATGCCGATATTCAAGACTATAAGTATGCCACAGCTTTTGAAGCAGTTTTGGGATTTTTGTATCTAACCGGCCAGCAGGAAAGACTGAATGACCTGATGCTGAAGGCAGCCCATATTATAGAAAAACCTGAAATGGAGATTCAACATGAGAAAGAATGATAATAGTTCAAGCAGAGGCCCGAGGACTTCGTCCGGGGGAAGACCAAAAAGCCCGGGGGCCGGCAAGCGGGATAGCGGAAGGCCAAGGGCCGGAGGCACATTCAAAGGAAGAAGCGAAGGCGGTTTTGATTCCACCGACAGAAAGCCGCGCTTTGGCCAGGGAGCGGCTGGTAAACCAAGCGGAAGACAGTTTGATCAGGGCCCCGGAAGAGGCCCGAAAAGGGATACAGAGCGTCCTGCGGGTGGCTTTGGAGGTCGCACCGCGGAAGGTGGCTTCAAAGGCCGTCCTGCAGAAGGCGGGTTTAAAGGTCGTGATACAGCGGGCGGGTCGAGAGGCCCAAGAAGAGACTCCGAAGGCAGCACCGGGGGCTTCAGGGATAACCGCAGCGGCGATTGGGGCACCGGCGGCTATGGCACACCTGTAAAAAGAGGCGGCAGCAAGGGTTCCACAGGCTTCAAGGGCCCAAGAAGAGATGACGACAGAGCCGAGGGCTTCAAATCACCTCGCAGAGACAATGATGAAGGCTTCAGAGGCAGAAGAGACAGCCAACCCAGAGCTGAAGGCTTCAAGGCACCCGCAAGGGATGCCAAGGGCTTTAAAGGCTCTAAAAGAGATGGCGATTCCAGAAGCGAGGGCTTCAGAGGGGCTAAGAAAGAGGGTACGGCAAGAACCGGCGGCTTTAAGGATAAGAAAAGCTTTGACAAGGCACCTCGTGCACCTTTTAAGAAATTTGAGGACAGACGACCCAAGGATGAGCCTATCCGCAAGGATATGTTTACTGAAGAAGCAGAAGCCGGCGACGAAGAAAGAGAAGACAGAATTGAAGGCAGAAATCCTGTTTTCGAAGCCTTAAGGTCTGGTCGTCCCTTAAATAAGCTGTTTATTGAAACGGACAATGACGATCCCATGCTTTCAAGAATTACCGCCATGGCGAGGGAAAAGGACATTCCCATCCAGTTCCTCGAAAGAAGAAAGCTTGATATGATGTCCCAGACAAGAATTCATCAGGGCGTCATCCTCGAGGTTGCGGCTCAGGAATATGTCGAGGTGGAAGATATCCTGTCCAAGGCCGAGGAAAAAGGCGAGAAGCCCTTTATCATCGTGCTTGACGGCATCACCGATACCAACAATCTTGGCTCCATCATCAGAAGCGCTGAATGTGCGGGTGTTCATGGCATGATCATTCCCAAGCGCCGCTCGGCATCCTTAAATGCCACTGTGGCAAAGGTAGCAGCCGGTGCGCTTGAATATATGCCGGTTGCACGGGTGGCTAATCTGGTTCAGACCCTTCGCGAGCTCAAGGAAGAGGGCGTATGGGTCATCGGCGCCGATATGGACGGTGAGAATGACTACTACGACACCGATCTGAAGGGACCCTGTGCCCTTGTCATCGGAAGCGAGGGCGAGGGGCTGTCAAGGCTCACCAAGGACGAATGCGACATCCTTGTGAAAATTCCCATGAAGGGCAAAATCTCATCGCTTAACGCAGGCGTGGCTGCGGCGCTGGTCATGTTTGAAATCGCAAAGCAGAGAAAATAAAAGGCCAACTCATCTTAAAGACAAAGGGATATCTCGGAAGCGAGATATCCCTTTCATTTCTTGAGGGCCGCAACTGTAGTTGCGCTATTGCTCTTCTACGCCCTGACGAAGTTCAGGCCATATATCAAGAAGCGGGAGTAAAGGAGGTCGATGGACACAGCTTAACTACCTCGTGTTGATGAGATGTCCAAGCATTTTTATATCAGTGCATCGGACCTCTGTTAAGATATTTGCTGCTCCTTATCTAATGCACAGGTTGATTTCCAATTATTTAGGCCACCATAATCTAAAGTTGGCTTCATTTTTAACTTCCATAAAATAGTTGCACCTAATTGATCATAATATTTGGGTCTAACAGCGATACTTGATTCTTGAAGGCTTTGATTGCCTCTTCACGGGAGAGCTGCCCACTCATGTAGGCTTCAGCCTGTTCATCCCAATACTTGTCGATCTGTTCATCATAGCTGCAATAAACACTTCCGTTGATGGACTGAGCATTGGTGCTGAAGTTGGCAAAAGGATTCTGTCCCTGCAGGAACGGGTCGGGTGCGTCGGACAAAACCTTGGCGTTGACCTTGAGGCTGGCGGTGTTATCGTTATTTTCTTTAGCCCAAGCCTCGAGGTAGCTTTCATCCATAGTCAGGTATTGCACAACCGTTTTGGTAGCGTCTGCGTTTTTCGAGGCGGCATTGACCCCAATCCAGGTTCCACCGTAAAAATACTGGAAGGGTCCCTGGATCATAGCCCAGTCTCCGGTGGTATCAGAGGAGCCGTCGGGGCTTTTAGAGTTGGACTTGATAATGTATTGTAGACCCCAGCCGGGAAGGAAATAGGAAAAGACTTCGGTTGAATTGTCGTTAGCGTCCTTGGCGGTATTGCTGAAGCTGTTCATCCAATTGGCATCCCATTGGTTGAAATCAGCAAGATAGCCTTTATCCTTCAAGGTTTTCTGTATATCGAGGAAGTTGACGAGCGTATCATCAACTTTTAATTCATTGTTGGCCACCCAGGGGTTTGCACGTAGGGATTTGGAGGGCACCTTCATTTCGTCAGAGGCACAGAGCTTGCACTTTCCATTGGAAGCATGGTAGAGCTTCTGTGCTAAATCCGGGAGCCTCGAGGGGTCCTGGACCATGGTCTGAATCTCATCGGGGTTATCAGTGCCTAGATATTGCTTGGCAAGACTTCTTCTATAGAACATAGCTCCTGGCGCCACGTTCAAAGGATAGGCCCTTATGGTGCCGTTCTTGTCGGTGGCATAATCAAGGGTATAACGCATGAGGCCTATATTTTTGGCTGTAGTCTTCATATCATTCAAATCCATGAAGTAGCCCGAATCGATATAGCGCTTCACACTGGGCGGTTCCATGGTAAAGATGTCAGGGGTTTCGCTTCCGCTGGCGATGGTTGTCATAAGTCTCTGCTGGTATTCGTCATAGGTAAGGATAGTGGTTTCAAAGTTAATGTTGGGCATTGTTTGCTTGGCGTAATTATTAATAATGCTCTCAATCGAGGAATTGGATGACCAGACGGTAAGGGTTGCCGTTACATTGTAGTCTGCCACGAAGCTGCCGGAAGGAGCGGTAGTCTCACCTGTCTGGTTGTCCTCGCCATTTTCCCGGTTAGCTCCCAAATCCTTTTTAATGGCGCCAAGAACGCCTGAAAGGTCACCGGCGGCTTTATTTGAATCCGAGCTTTTGCCGGCTTCATCATCAACAGCGGCTTCTTCATCTTCATTGTCCTCATCATCCTGGGAAGTGATCTGTTCATCTTCACCAGACGAGAACAGGCTGGAAAAAACACCGGTCCACCACATGATGCCGGCTGCCAAAAGGACAACAGCGGATAGTGCGGCAATCCAGACTAGGAGCGTCTTCTTTTGATTTCTGGGCTTGGGACTCAAAGAAACCTGTTGGACTTCCAGGGAAGGCTTTGACTCCGGACCTGACTTTGCATCGTAAAACGGCTGCGCGGTAGGAGTGTGCTGGGTTGGCTGATTGTTCTGCGCAGATTGTGCAGTAGAAATGTTTTGGGAAGGCTGGGCAGGCTGAGTGGGCGGTATGTACTGAACAGGTGGGGCAGCGTTGCTTGGCGCATAGGGCTGGCCGCAATTGGCGCAAAATTTGTCCTGCTCGTTTTGCCTTTGCTTTGGCTAGTATTCTGCTGCTTTAATATTTTCTCAGCATGATCG
>JAOABT010000407.1 GCA_026418215.1 Clostridia bacterium
AGATGTGTATAAGAGACAGATCATGGGCACATCAGCGAGCTCACAGCCCTGAAGCACCTTTAAAAGGGCAGGGATGTTGGTGAAGGTTGGTGTTCTTACTCTTACGCGGTCCAGGAACTTGGTGCCGTTACCCTTGGCGTAGTAAATAACTTCGCCTCTGGGCTGCTCGAGACGCTCAAAGCGCTCGCCATTAGGTGTTCCTTTAATCTTCTCCTCAATAGGGCCGTCAGGCATCTTTGCCACACATTGCCGGATAAGATCCATGGACTGATAGACCTCACGGATTCTGACCAGCGTTCTTGCGTAGCAGTCGCCATCCTTTTCAATGATAGGCTCCAAATCAAGGTTCTTGTAGGCTGCATAGCCAAGCTTTCTCATATCCTGGGCAAAGCCGCTTGCACGAAGCATGGGGCCCACTGCACCAAGATCGTAAGCATCCTGCTTGGAAAGGACGCCAACACCCACAAGTCTGTTCTTAACGGTATAGTCCTCGATAAAGACGTCTGCGAGCTGCTTCAGCTCCTTGTGCATCTTATCGATGATGTTAACGATGTTTTTTAAGGTATCGTTGTCGATATCCTTTCTTACGCCGCCAACCTTGCAGACCGAGAAGATAACGCGGCCGCCGGTGGTGGATTCAAAGATATCGAGGATCTGCTCACGAAGCTTCCAGCAGTGCATGAAAAGGCTTTCAAAGCCAAAGCCGTCCGCAAGAAGTCCCAACCACAGAAGGTGGCTGTGAATTCTGGAGAGCTCGGCCCAGATAACCCTTAAATATTCAGCTCTTTCAGGAATCTGAACATTCATGATGTTTTCAATGGCCTGGCAGTAGCCCATGCCGTGCATGAAGCTGCAAATACCGCAGATTCGTTCTGCAACGTAAACATATTCGGTAAATTCCTTTTTCTCAACAAGCTTCTCAAGGCCTCTGTGGATGAATCCGATAGAGGGGATCGCCTCCACAACCTTTTCATCCTCAAGGACGAGGTCCAGGTGAATAGGCTCGGGAAGCACGGGATGCTGAGGGCCAAAGGGTACAATTGCTCTTTTAGACATTTACGCCTCCTCCTTTCTTTGGGGGTTGAACGGTGTCTTTTGGGCAACTCTGTAGAGATTGCCCTGATAATCGATACTGATATCCTTGATCTTCACGCCGAAAAGGTCCTTCATCTCATTCTCGTAAAGGAAGGCCGGGAAGAAGATATGGCTGATGCTCAAAATCTCGGTCTCGGTATCGACCTGTATTCTATAGTTAATCATCTGATAATCCTTATCAAAGGAATAGTTGATTTCAAAACCATCCTTGAAGGTGCAGGAAATCTGAACGAGTCTGTAGCCCTGCCCTTTCATTAAAACAGCCTTATCCACCAGCTCATCCACTCTGACATCGATGGTCTGATTCTCGTACATCATGGTTCCTTCCTTTCAACTACTTCTTTACTGCTTGGCGACGTTTTAGTTTTACGTTCTTTTTTCTTCTGATAAGGTCCTTGCGCTTCTCTTCAAGAATAGCCAGTGACTTTACCACACCATCAATGATGGATTCGGGCCTTGCTGCGCAGCCGGGAACGTAAACATCAACAGGAATAATCTTGTCAACGCCGCCCATGACATTGTAGCATTCTGCAAAGATTCCTCCGGAGGTTGCGCAGATGCCTACTGCCACAACAACCTTCGGGTTCGGCATCTGGTTGTAGATCTGCCAGACGACGTCCTTGTTCTGTTCGTTGACGGAACCGGTGATCAGGAGAATGTC
>JAOABT010000439.1 GCA_026418215.1 Clostridia bacterium
CCTACTCTATGAGGACAGGCCAAAAAAGCCTGAAAAACTCTTTTCGGTTGAACATATGTACTCCTTTGAAAAAGCAGATAAAAAACATTATACACCTATCAAAGGCGGTGAGAAGTGAGAAGATGGCCAGAACTCAAGGAGAAATTTGCAAGACAAGATCGTGAGAGTCATTAAGGGCGTGTTCTAAGCTAAAGGCATCCAACGGCAGGCAAAAGGTGAATTTACATAAGACCATTCCATGAGGAACGATTTAAGCTTTAAGGGAACAGAATTTTAAAAACTGCTGGTCCAAGGAAGATTGATCATGATTCCTTACCTTTAGACACTCGGAGACGCAAAATCAGAAACACAAGCGGAATGCCTACCAGAGAGATGACCGAGAAATTGGCAATGCCGGCCAGAATAATCTCTATCCAGACTTTTTGGGCCGATTCATGGTAAAGAAGCATATCTCCAATAAAAGCCGTGAAGCTGCCGGCGAACAGACCCAGAACGGCATGAATATACATCATAAGCCCATGGAGGTTATTTCTCAAGCCCTTAAGCGCATCAAAATCGTGGTCAAGGGCCACCAGCCCGCCAAACAAGCCGACCATGGCCGATAAAAAAGCCCAGCTCCACCATACCGAGCCGTAGGCAAGGGCATCATTAAGGGCATGACCAACAAATCCCGCCAGAAAGCCTGCAGTGGGGCCGAAAACAGCACCTGTAACGGTTAGAATCGCAACAGCAGGTCTGAGCGTGGTATTCGACCCAATGGGGAGCGAGTAAATGGAAAGAAACCCATAAAGCAGGGCGCCCACAGCAGCAGCCAACAATCGTGCTTTGGTGAGGGTTCTGCCCTTGCGCCGCTCTGTTCTCATAAGAAGAAAGGCTGTCAATAAGGCAGCAACAAGGCACACCAAGCCCGGTAGAGAAACTAATGAAGCCAAAAAGGCGTTAGGCTTTTCCAAGTCTTATCCCCCCATAAAACCGAAACACTTTAGCCTTCATTTTATCGTTATTAACAAATGAAATCAAGGATTTGAGGCATTTTTCGTGAAAGCCTATCATAAACCAACTCTTTATGGACAATACTCTTGATATTCATTATAATTAGTGGTGGTATTCATGACGCATCAGGCGCAATTTTACACGCCTTGTGGCCATTTTTTAGTTTTACGGGAGATGAAAGGTTTTGATGAAAAACTACCGCTTCAGGAATGAGAGAATATATCGCAGACGCAGGGCAACGATGATCCTACTTCTGGTTGCAGTTCTCCTCGCGGTCGGGGGCTATGCCCTTTTTGCCAAAAGCAGCAATAAGGATGCAAAAAACACGCCCGTTCCGACACAAAGTGTAACGGCAACGCCTTCCGAGTCGGCCTCACCGACAGAAAGCGCTCCTTCTGCTACTCCTTCGGATTCAGAAACGCCCAGCACAGAGCCTTCCGAGTCTCCAAGTGATACCCCTTCACCTTCTGCAACGCCTGACGCGGGCTCGGACAACGCTGGTGCCGATCATGGCAATCTGCCAGCTTTCGGATCATTGGCCCAAAGCGGTAAATTGGATGCCCTGAAGGCACAGGTTCAGGACTTTGTGTCCAAGCAATCAGGCAAATACGGTGTTTACTTTATCGATCTCGCCACCGGGGAGTCATTTGGTGTCAATGACCGCGACGAGTATATTGCGGCGTCGACCTCTAAGCTTCCAACCAATGTCCTTTTATATAAGAAATTCGAGTCTGGCGAGCTTAATCCCGATACCATCCTCAAATACGAAAAATCAGATTTTGAGCCGGGAACGGGCGTTATTCAAAACTCAGCCTATGGCACCGAATACAGCATCCGTGAAACAGCAAAGCTCTCGATTATTTACAGCGACAACTGCGGCGTCAACATGCTGATGCGCACGCTTGGCATCGACAACATCTGTCAGTACATTCTTGATGTAGGCGGAGACATCTATTATGACAAGCACCATAGATCGTCCCCTCACGACATGGCCATGGTTGCTCAGGATTTGTACAAGCTCTACTATAACAATCCTGAGGTTTACGGCGATCTCATCAACAATCTTGAAAACACCAAATGGCATGACCGCATCGATTCCCTTCTTCCGAAGGACGTCAAGGTTGCCCAT
>JAOABT010000237.1 GCA_026418215.1 Clostridia bacterium
GTGATGTCCGGCTTGTCAAGAATCATGATATAGGCCGTGGAATTGTACTCACAGCGGGCTATATGGGCTGTGGCATTGGCTATTTTTTTGTCGCTGATTCTGAGCCTTCCCCGCTCCAGCTTGTCGATGAGGGGCTCCACCTTATCCATGATATCCGCCTGCTGCTCTTCAATTTTTTTAAGCGCGACGGACTTTGCGAGGACAGTGGCAATCAGCTCGGCCTGGAACAAGTGGTAGACCGGAACCGAAACGTATTTATCGGTCAGCTCCATCTCGGAACCCCCGATTAGAAGCTCGTATTTATCGTAATAATGCTTGATATCCTTCTGGTTCACCCGGTTATCCAGTGTTTTTAAATGTGAAAAGACCTTTTGATCATCCTCCAAGGATAAATTGACCATGACGACGCTGCCAAACGAGAAGACATACAACGATTCGTTTTCCGAACAGGTTCGTCCCAGCACCTCTGACAGGTGCTCGCCGTTTAGCATCAGAGCCTCCTCCCAGGTATATTTCTTGGGAATCTGGCCCCGCTCGGCTTTTCTGTTTAAATCAAGCTCTCCTGCCACAACAAAGGCGCGGAACACACTAGGCGTATCCATAGCACAATCCTTTCAAACAGACGGCTTCCGAAAGGGAAGCGGTATCCGGCTTCTTTCAGGTGCTCATGGTTTCCGGCCTGGTGTCATAGGGCTCTGTTTAGAGCCAGCAGAAGGCCGGAATGAGGCCTGGTTTATCATGAGGAAATCGCCCTGTATCAATATATTCCTTCCAGCATATCCAGTATCACACTGAAAAGCAGCGTGCCCAAAAGGCAAGCTGTGTTTCATCAATGAACTGATTGAGGTAACTGGCTTTGAGGGAAAAACTCAAGAATAAGATGTTTAATAGGAAGTACTACTGCCTCTTCTACGAAATCGAGATTTCCCCTCAGCTCTAAATTTAATGCAAAAACGCCTCCTGAGCGGTTTCAATGCTCAAGAGGCGTTTATTGTTTCTTTAGAGTTGGCGTAAAGCGGGTGTTACCCCATCAATCGTCGCTTTATGACAAGCGTGTCATATAGTCTTCATAGTTGAAGCGCCTTAAAACCTTGATGCCCTCCTGCTCGTTATACAAAGCTATGGATGGCAGGTTAACGCCATTAAACATGTTATTCTTCACCATGGTATAATGGGCCATGTCACAGAAAACAAGCTTGTCGCCAATTTTCAGCGGCTCCTTAAAGGAGTAGTCGCCTATGATATCGCCAGCAAGGCAGGTTAAACCGCCTAGCCTATAGGTGTGCTCAAATTCGTCAGGCTTCCCGGAGCCAATGATATGCGGTCTGTACGGCATTTCTATGACATCGGGCATGTGGCAGGCGGCGGAAGTATCAAGAATGGCGATATTCATATCGTTCCTAACCACATCCAATACCTTGGCAACAAGAAAGCCTGTATTGAGGGCAATGGCTTCCCCGGGCTCAAGGTAAACCTGAACGCCGTATTTCTCCTTGAAGAAAAGAATACAGCGAATGAGGGTCTCGATATCATAGTCGGGGCGCGTGATATGGTGACCGCCGCCCATATTGAGCCATTTCATCTTTTTGATGTAGGGGCCGAACTTCTCATCAACCACCTTGATGGTGCGCTCCAGCGTATCGGAATTCTGCTCACACATGGTGTGGAAGTGAATGCCGTCAATGCCTTCCAGCTCCTCCGGCTTGAAATTGCTCAAAGTCACGCCCAGCCTGGAATTCTGATAGCAGGGATTATAAATTGGCGTTTGAATCTCCGAATACTCAGGATTCACGCGAATACCGCATTCAATCTTCTTGTCAGCCTGCTTGACCTTGGCCTTGTATCTGTTCCATTGGTCGAAGGAATTAAAGACGATGTGATCACAGTATTTTGTAATCTCGTCGAATTCCTCCTCCACATAGGCAGGGGCATAAATGTGCACTTCCTTGCCCATCTTTTCGTAGCCCAAACGGGCTTCAAAAAGAGAGCTGGCGGTGATGCCCTTCAAGTATTGACCCACAAGCGGGAATACCGAAAACATGGAAAAGCCTTTAAGCGCGAGAAGAATGCTGCAGCCCGTGCGATCCTGCACCGACTTCAGTATTTCAAGATTCCTTTTCAAAAGCCTTTCATCCACAAGGTAGCACGGCGTTGGAAGCTTCGAGATGTCTATGTTCATTAAAGTGTACCTCAATCCAGTAATGTGGGGGCGAAGGATTCCTTCCAGGGAAGCCCGTGCTTGTTGAGCGCCTCCATGAACGGATCGGGATTGAACTCCTCTACATTGTAAACGCCGGGCTTCTTCCAAATTCCCTTAAGCACCATCATGGCACCGATCATGGCAGGTACGCCTGTGGTGTAGGAAATAGCCTGGGAGCCAACCTCGCGGTAGCATTCCTGATGGTCGCATACGTTGTAGACATAGTATTTAACAGGCTTTCCGTCCTTCTTGCCCTGGATGATGTTGCCGATATTGGTCTTCCCCTTTGTTCTGGGCCCTAAGGACGCAGGATCGGGAAGAACAGCCTTCAGGAACTGAATGGGCTGAATCATCTTGCCCTCAAACTCAATAGGCTCGATGGAGGTCATGCCCACATTCTGAAGCACGCGCAGGTGATTCAGGTAGTTATCGGAGAAGGTCATCCAGAAGCGGATCTTCTTGACGCCCTTAATGTTGACCGCCAGAGACTCGAGCTCCTCGTGGTAGAGAAGATAGATATTCTTAGGTCCGATTTCATCAAAATCAAAGGTTTTCTTAATCTCAAGAGGATTGGTTTCCACCCATTGGCCCTTCTCAAAGAATCTGCCCTTTGCAGTGATTTCACGGATATTGATTTCGGGGTTAAAGTTAGTTGCGAAGGGATAGCCATGGTCTCCGCCGTTGGCATCGAGAATGTCGATGGTCTCGATCTCGTCAAAGTAATGCTTCTGGGCATAGGCGGTGACAACGCCCGTTACACCGGGGTCAAAGCCACAGCCAAGAACAGCGGTAATGCCAGCCTTCTCGAACTTTTCCTTATAAGCCCACTGC
>JAOABT010000473.1 GCA_026418215.1 Clostridia bacterium
AAATCTGGGTGGCGCCTCCATACAAAAGCCCTTAATCTGTTGAAGATTAGGGGCTTTCCTTTTACGCTGCGCCCGGCATGGGCGCAACCTGACGGGTGAAAATCCCGAACACGCCCTGGTAGTGGGAAGTGTATAGCTTAAGACAAGGGTGTCCGCCGTGAGGCGGAATCTGAAGGAAGTCGGTGGCAAATCTCCGGTCTGACGAACAGAAACCACATACAGTCATAAATGACGGGTGATTTCGGGGATTAATATTTATGAGGAAGAATATAGAATTTAAAAGGCTGCCTATTAAGGGTGTTGAAATAAAGCATTGTTCATACTCTGAGCAATCGTATAAAGAGCATTTGCACGAAGAGCTATCTATTGGCTATATTGAAGAAGGGTCTACGCTGGTTGGTTTTGGTGGTAAGGACTATCTGTTTACTCAAGGGGATGGCATCATTATCCCTCCCTATGTAAGCCATATCTGTCGCCCGAGTGATGTTGACCGCTGGCGGTTCGTGATGATGTATATTGATGTATCGTATATTGATTGTGTCAATCATCATTTCAAACCAAGAAAGTTATCAGCAGTTGAATTAGCACGATTCAATGATTTTCTCGCATGCCTGGCAGAGAAGCATACTGATTTTGAACTGGAAAACGCGCTTGTAGAACTACTAGTAGAATGTATGCTTAACGATGGAAGAAGCGTTACATTCACACGAAATAGAGCGCTTGAAGATATATACAACTATATAAAGTGCAATTACCTGGAGAGCATAACACTTGAAAGCCTTGAAAGAACCTTCAATATAAACAAATTCTCAATTATCAGGGGCTTCAAATCCCTTTATAATACTACTCCAAGTTCGTTTCAGCTTCAGCTCAAGGTATCTTATAGCAAGGGTTTGCTTGCAAGAGGAATGAATATTGTTGATGCGTGCCATGAGGCTGGCTTCTATGATCAAGCACATTTTACGAGAGAGTTCAAGAAAGCTCATGGAAAGACACCTTTGCAGTATCAGAAGGATATTGTAAAGTAAGCTAAAAGCAATTGAATAGTCAATTTCATACAATACTCCTTTTAGGATAGCTGCTATGCTCTAGAAAAAGGAGTTTGGTTATGAATAAGCTGAAGCTGATCCTTGTTATGCTGCTGTGGGGAAGTATAGGTGTTTTTACAAGACATATTGCGGCTTCACCGATCTTACTGGCATTCCTAAGAGCGTTGGTTGCCATTCCGGTGCTCTATATTTTTCGCAGGATATACAGAAATAACCATAGATTAACGGTCAAAAGGTTAGTTCCTTTTGTTGTAAGCGGAAGCATTCTGGGACTAGCCTGGGTTTGCCTGTTTACGGCATTTAAAACAACAAGCATCTCTGTTGCTGTATTGGTTTATAATATGTGCCCGGTTTATGTGCTGATTTTGGCGCCTCTCCTATTAAAGGAACGATTAAGTAAAATACGGATCATGACAATAATCGTAGCTTTCCTAGGGCTTTTTGTGATTATAGGGGGCACAACCGGATTCGCAAACTTCAACATGGTGGGCTTGGGACTTGGCGTGCTCTCCGGATTACTCTACGCTGCCTTGGTTATCATCAATCGTATTGTGAAAACAGAACTTGATTGTTCAACGGGTACGCTTATCCAAATGGTTTCAGCCACAATCATACTTTTACCCTTTGTAATAAGCGAGAATCCTGTCAGCACTATTAATAAACTGGATACCTTGAGTGTTGTATTGATTCTAATACTAGGATTAATTCATACTGGTGTTGCTTATCGGTTATACTTTTCCACATATAAGAAACTCTCTGCAGTTACTATCGTTTCATACAGCTATCTTGAGCCGGTATTTAGCATTGCTCTCAGCGTCATGCTACTAGGGGAGGTATTATCGGTAAACCAAATCATAGGTGGCGCATTAATTCTTGGTTCCACCTATTTGGGTGAACACGCTAAGGGCTAACGGGCTAACCCTGATGCGATAGGGGTAGATAGAACTATTGTAAGCTGGGTAGCTTGACTGCCAATGCTACGAGTAGTAATCTGAAGATATCTGTTACATTTCTCCAAGAGCCCAACGGGCCTGACGTCTATAATAACTGGCTATGCCAGCTGCAGGACGGAATTTATGGAACCGCTTAAAAAGCCTGCTTCGCCAGCTTTGACATAGGCGATACCCTCAACAAAGGTCTATAAAGGGTACTTCCAAGCATAAGCGTAAGAAAAGATTCCAATGAGAGGGAAATATTATGAAAATTGAAGGCGTCCCTTTTTGTACGGTCGATTGGAGTACAGTTGAGCCTACAAAGCATCCAGGGAAGACGGGAGAAGCCTATTGGCGTACTTTTGAAATGGGGAATATACGTGTTCGCATGGTCGAATATTCTCCTGGTTATTTAGCGGATCATTGGTGCAGCCGGGGGCACGTGCTGCTGGTTCTTGATGGCGAATTGGTTACGGAGCTTTCTGATGGAAGAAAGTTTACCCTAACGCCCGGAACCAGCTATCAAGTTGCGGATGAAGCCAATCCTCATCGCTCATACACTGAAAAAGGGGCAAAACTATTTATTGTCGATTGATTATCAATAACTCATTCGACCTTTATTCTCGTTTATACTTAGGCAGCCAACTGAAATATGAAGCCTGGACGATCCGGGCTATTTTTGTATTTCTAACATCCGGTTCCATAGAGTTTGGCCACCGGATGTTAGAAATGCGTTTTTGATTAATCATTCAGCCTCATTTGTTTGGGGCCCTTCATAGCCTTCTCTTATATTAAAGTAAGCTTCTTGATATAATATGTTATAGCTGTTGATTGATAGGAGAAATTGAGATAACATGGACTTAGAAAAGGGGAACCAAGCTTATTAAAGACTTGAGAGGAGAGGTGTAAGATAGCAAAATTTATCACCAGGATGATAGTCCTTGTGCTGCTTTTTGTATTGATACCTACAGTCTTTATAGAGGATTTGGCTATCGCAGCTACACCTGAAAAAAAGATCCGGGTCGTCCTGGATCAGAATTACCCGCCGTATTCCTTTAGAGATCAAAACGGCAGTCTTCAAGGCATAAGCGTTGAACAGTGGAACCTTTTTTCACAGAAGACCGGGATGCAGGTCGAGCTCACCGGCATGGAGTGGAACAAGGCCTATGAAGCCATGCTTGATGGTCAGTTTGATGTCATCGATACCATTTCATATAACAGCGACAGAGATAATATTTTTGATTTTACAGAGCCCTACGCCACTATAGATGTGGTTATCTTTTTCAATAAGGAGCTCTCGGGTATCACGGACGTACAGGGCTTAAAGGACTTCACGGTTGGTGCCAAGAAAAGCGATAACGCCATTCGTGTGCTGGAAAGCCACGGTATTAACAATATTAAAGTGTATGACTCCGCTGAGGCTGTGGTCAAGGCAGCTAAGGACCATGAAATTTCTGTCTTTGCCATGGGAAAGCCGCCATCTCTCTATTATTTATATAAACTGGGCATAGAGAACCAGTTCCGCTATTCCGATACGCCTCTCTATTCAAGCCAGTTCTACAGGGCTGTCAAGCAAGGTAATGTTGAGCTTTTATCAGTCATTAATTCAGGCTTTCACAGGATTTCTGATCAAGAATACCGGAAAATAAATGAAAAATGGTATGGCAAAACCAATCCCTCCTTCTACAATTCAGAGGTCTTTAGGGTTATTCTGCTGACCATTATTACTGCGGCAGCCATTCTGACACTTCTTCTGATTTGGAACGGGACGCTTAAGCGGAGGGTTAGACAAAAGACACAGGAGCTTTCACGGTCACTGGAGAAATTGAGCGCTAGTGAGGCACGCATCCGTGCCTTGCTGGAGGCCACGCCGGACATGTTTTTCCTTTACAACCGTGATGGATTTGTTCTGGACTACCATTCCAATACGCAGGAATTGCTTGCGACAGAGCCCGATAAGCTGGTTAAAAAATGTCTTTCGGAGGTTTTTCCCGAGGAACTTGAGCGACGGTTTGCTGCAGCGATACGGGAAGCGCTTGATTCAGGCAAGATTCAGACGATTGAATACAGCTTGAATGTGCAAAGCGGCGTCCGTCATTTTGAGGCTCGTCTGGTAGCCTGCTCCAAGGACTTGGTTGTAGCTATAGTGCGGGATATCACTGAGCGGAAGCTTTCAGAGGAAAAGCTCCTGGAAATCAGCATTCATGATGGATTGACCGGCCTTTACAACCGTTATTATTTTGAGAATGAAATCGCAAAACTTCAGGCTATGGAGGTGGACTCCCTCTTTATAGCCATTTTTGATCTTGACGGGCTTAAAATAATCAACGATACACTAGGGCATCATGCGGGGGATCAATACCTCGTAAACGCCGCAAAGGTTATTGTTGAAGCGTTCCCTGTAGAAAGCATTATTTCTAGAATAGGCGGCGATGAGATCTGCGTTCTCCTTATGAACCAGTCGAAGGAGGAAGGTCTGCGCTGTATCGACTCCTTCAACCAGAAGGTTCTGGAAATGAACCGAAAGGTAGAAAGGATTCCCATGAGCGTATCCGTGGGTTCCGTCTTTTCCGGCCAGCGTCCTCACAACATCATGGAGATGATCAAAGAGGCCGACAATCATATGTACCGTTTGAAGCTCCACAGACGGCAAAGCGTCAAGAGCGAAGTGGTTCAAATGATGAAGAATATGCTCGAGGCCAGGGACTTTGTAACCGAGGGGCATGTGTCCAGAATGGAGGAGCTGGCTGTGGCGCTTGCCATTGCCGTTGGGATACCCGAAAAGGATATAGCTGATATTCGGCTTTTGGCTCAGTTCCATGATATAGGCAAGGTAGGCATTCCGGACCATATTCTCTTTAAGCCGGCAAAGCTCAATGACGAAGAATTCAAGGTTATGAAACGCCACACCGAGATAGGTCACCGTATTGCGGTCGCTTCCAACGACCTGCTGCCTATAGCCGACTACATCCTCAAGCATCACGAATACTGGGATGGGAAGGGCTATCCCTTCGGACTTAAGGGTGAGGAAATTCCGATAGAATGCAGAATTCTATCCATAGTCGACGCCTATGACGCCATGACGAATGACCGCCCCTATAGGAAGGCCATCAGTAAAGAAGCTGCGCTTCGTGAGCTTCGTCATTGCTCCGGCAGCCAATTCGATCCCACGCTCGTGGAAGCTTTTGTTAACCTGCTCAACAAAACACCTTAAGATTTCTTGACCCCATTCCTGTAATCAAGCAAGAGGCTCATTATGTACGTCCAAAACATGATGTCGAACAAGCGCTTCTCTTTGAGGATAGTGGATTAGTTCTTTCTTGGTCGGGGCCAACGTCCCCAGTAAACACTATAACATCGGTAATTAGTTTGGAATAACCTTGGCAATTCCTCCATTAACCGTGATATAGACTGCCTTGTTGTCTAATGCCTGGCTGCCCCACTTAAACTGATGAAGCTGGGAGGGGCTTAAATACATAAATGACCTTTTAAGGCTGAGCAGAGGTGAATGAAGCGCATGACAAGAAGACCTTTTAAAGAGCACCGATATACTGTTTCTGCAGGTGTTTTGCCGCAAATACTGAGGTACCTCTCAAGCAGAAACGTTAATATTGACGAATTTATGAAATCCGTAGCCTTGGAATCAAGTCTTTTGAGGAATCCTGATGGGCGTATCTCTGTTGAAAGATATGTAATTATTGAGGAAACAGCCTCGAAGGTAACGAACGACCCTTGTTTCGGACTGCATATGGGACAATTTGCTGAGGCTGGCAATTGGTCGATTCTCGGATATATGATGATGAATTGCAGAACTGTTTTAGAAGCTTTTCATAAATTCTCCCGATATTCAAGTGTTATTGGAAACCTGATCAAGGGTGAAATCATCATAGGGCATGATGCTGTCATGATTAAACTGTCTGAACCTATTAACGCCCCCAAAATCTCAAAACACTGCTATGAGGGCTACTTTTCAAGCCTTATTTCCTTGGCCCGGAACGTAAGCGGACAAATCATCTGTCCGACTGAAGTTGCTTTGGCATCCTTTAAGCCGGAATGGATAGAGGAATATATAGGGGTGTTTGGCTCAGGGGTTCGGTTCAGTCACAATGGAAATTATATGGTCATGGATATTCGGTCGGTCAATACCCCTGTTCTCCTTCCAAACGAGAATCTGTTGAGGTATTTTGAGAGCTTTGCAAAGGAGTTCTTAGAAGAAATTGAAGGCGTGAATAGCTTTACATACAGGACAAAAAAACTCATTTTGTCTCTCATGGATACAGAAAGCTTGTCAATAAAAAGAATCGCTGAGGAGTTATCTATCAGCTGCAGAACACTTCAGGCCAATTTACGTGATGAGGGAACGGAGTTCAGCCGACTTCTAAGGCAAACACGCGAACAGCTTGCAAAGAAATATTTGCTTGAGAATTATTCAATAGAAGAGATTACATACCTTCTCGGATTCTCAGAACCAAGCGTTTTTCGAAGGGCGTTTAAAAAATGGGTCGGTGTGACAGCAAAAGAATATAGAGAAAGGGAGCAGAACAAGATTTCTCATACCTAGCGCTTAATTTTAAGTGTTTTGCGCACGATGCCATCAATCATACGTGTTTGGTCATCGAATAGAACCTTTGATTATTGTAGAATTGCTTGTAACAACAATTCATAATGAACGGGGGAGAACCTAATGACCAAATATGAAATTTTTCAAGCGATAACCCAAAATCCGGGTTTTTATCTTGCCACTTTAGAGGGTGATCAGCCAAGAGTGAGGGCCATGTTTTTGTATCGGGCAGATGAGAACGGAATAATATTCCACACGGCGACGGCAAAGGATGTATACAAACAGATTTGCAAAAATAATAAGGCAGAGCTTTGTTTTAACTGCAATGGCACACAAATCAGAATCAGCGGTGAGTTGGAATTAATGGATGACAACGACCTCAAGGATGAAATTGTTGAGCATCCCTCACGAGCGTTTTTAAAGGCATGGAAGGAAAGCGGGGTATTTGAAAATTTCTATGAGGCGATTGCCGTTTTTAGGTTGAAAAATGGAACTGCATTTCCTTGGACAATGGATAAGAATTTCGCTCCGAAAGAGAAGGTGGAGCTATAAGCACTACCTTTTTTTAAAGGTAAAGGCTTTCAATTGAGACTCGAGTGAATGTCTCCGGCATCCGATGGAGTTCTGTCCGGAGGCACCTCACTTAATGACCAGGTCGATATCATAGGCCTCCATGCTTTTAATAAAATCGTCCTTACAGGTGCAGCACACATGGCAGGTGCAAAGCCTTGCAGAATCGTTATGCTTCTCCAGATCCTCAATAATATCATGCCTAAGGT
>JAOABT010000523.1 GCA_026418215.1 Clostridia bacterium
CCCCTACGGCCTTCTTGCCACTATTCCGACTCAGTTCTTCACCGATATGCTGAGCGGTAGAATGTGGCTTCTTTCTCTTTCTGTTGTAGCCGCGTTTACAGCCTTAGCCCAAAGCTTATGGAAAGTTGGGCTGAGAAACTACACCAGTGCCAGCAGTTGACAGTTGGGTAACGCAAGATTGAATCAATTGTGCTTTTGAGTGATTTTTTAAGGTTTCCACCGAATGGGAACTGGGCACATCATTGCCCCATGAAGGCTGATAGTGGGATTTAAAGTCTTTTGTATTTGTAACCACTGCTGGACAAAAACATCCCGTTATTTCTTTTTAACCATTCTAAGCACTTACTTGTATCCGTTCTGCAAAAATGCCGCTGGGATTATCCTACCTTTTGAGTAATATCATGGGCCGGGTACAATCCTGGCGGCTTTTTGTGCCTTTTTTTGTCGAGCCAAGCTTATTGCAAAGCAAATGAGCGATGTGACCACACACACCCCTATGTAAACGACAGCCATGCACATGAGTGACAAAAACCCCGCATAGGTACGAACGAAGAAGGTGAAGCACCGTTAAAGTAATTTCCAAAGAAAATGGAGGTATCTAGGTCTAAAGGCTTAATAGCAATAGGAGATGTGACATCGCCCTAGTGTACGAGATTAATACCAAAGCCTTTATCAGTTGGAAAAGAATACTTTCATCCAGTAAGGGTCTGCGCTATAATGAAAGGCAGAAAAAAGAGCTTCGTAAAAACGGCAGAATGTCATGCGCCTTTTTTTTCGCTGTGAATATGATGAATCAAGGATGATTTTGGGGGATTATGCCATGCGAATGACTACTAAGCTTCTGGTTATTCTTATCACTCTTAGTCTAGCTCTTACTTGTACGGTTTCTTTGGCCGATGTCGGAAACCATAACTCCTACAGCAGCCATAGCAGCTCAAGCAGCAGTCACAGCTCGGGTTCTGATACACTGGATGGCATCGTAGCCATTTTCCAGCTCTTCAGGCTGTTTTTTATAAGCCCATGGTATATTAAGATTCTCATAATAGGCGTTATAGCCTATTTATTCATTTCTTCCTCAGTAAAGGAACGAAAAATAAAGAAGCAGTACGTTATGAGCGACAAAAGCTCGCTGAATAGCTTCGAAACAACGGAGAAAGAGCTTCTAGAAATAGCCAAGCACAAGTATTTGGAGCAGCGCGGTCCGGAAGCAAAGGTCAATTACATAGAAACGTCGGGGTACTCTGAAACTCCCGACAACCATCAGATCACGTTTTTCGTAAAAGATGCTAAATCAAACGATTACTATATCATGGTTCTGGCGCATCCCCTCTTGCAAGCGGGAAGATTTGATGAGGGCAGCTTTAGCCTTGTAAGCTTGGAAAAGCTCAATAAAAAAACAGGGCAACGAGAGATAAAACTGCCAGAAAAGCAAGATTCAAACCCGTAAAGACCTTGAGATAGCACTTGGTCATTTTGGGGTGGGCCTTGGTATATAGTTTGTAAGAAATGACGCTCGCTAAGGATGCGATGAGCGTTCCCATCCCTCCTACGTTAACACCCAGTAAAAGGCCCTTAGCGTCTTTCGTAAAGCCCGATAGTAAAACAGCCGCCGGAACATTGCTGATGAATTGACTGGTTAATAACGAGACTATGAAAACACCCTTTGAAAGAAGCTGAGACAGAAAGGTTTTCACAGCCTCAAGTGATGACATGTTGCCCACAAAAATAAAGAAGCCTATAAAGGTAAACAGTAAGCCATAATCGACCTCTCTAAACAGGCGACGGTCAACAACTAGAACACAAAGAACTAAGAAAACGGCAACTCCTTCTATGGGAATGAGGTTTAAAACAGCCAATACAGAGACGAAGAATAAGAAGATGAAGGTTAGCAGCCTTCCTTTTTTTATGGGGATTTGGAGCATATTCTCTCTCTCTTCCAAGCATGCACGATCAATAATGTTCTCTTCACTTTTAAAAGACTCAGGAGAATCCGATTCCAGCCCCATCAGCTTTGGCCCACTTGTGGCAATTAGGCTATTAATAGGCTTTTTATCAATCAGGAGCGTTGACAAAGCTAATAAGAGGGCACCGCCTAATACCACAGGCAGCAGTATCAGGAGGAATGTTCCTAAAGGAATATTGTAATGTGAAAAAAGGTAGAGGTTCTGGGGATTTCCTACCGGCGTCAGGCTGCTCCCTATGTTGGCGGCAATCGTTTGAAGAACGAT
>JAOABT010000562.1 GCA_026418215.1 Clostridia bacterium
CACGGGGTGTTCGTCAGGCTATCAAGGAGATTATCTCCGACAAGCTGAGGGATGAGGACGTGGGACTGAAGCTTAACACAAAGCCCTCCGTCATTGTCATCATCGGTGTTAACGGAGTAGGCAAGACCACCTCCATCGGTAAGATATCACATTACCTTAAGAGCACAGGCAAAAAGGTCACTGTGGCAGCAGCCGATACCTTCCGTGCTGCGGCCATTGATCAGCTTGAAATATGGACCAAGCGCGCCGGTGTGGACCTCGTGAAGCATACCGAGGGTGCTGACCCGTCCGCCGTCATTTATGACGCTATTCAGCACTGCAAATCCAAAGGCTCCGATGTGCTCATCTGTGACACGGCAGGCCGCCTCCACACCAAGAAGAACCTGATGGAGGAGCTTAAGAAGATTTTCCGCATCATCAACCGCGAGCTTCCTGAGGCCGATATCGAGGCCCTCCTTGTTTTGGATGCCACTACGGGCCAGAACGCCGTTTCTCAGGCCAAAACCTTCTCCGAGGTTTCCGAGCTTTCAGGCCTGATTCTCACCAAGCTTGACGGTACCGCAAAGGGCGGCATCGTTGTATCCATCAAGTCGGAGCTCAACATCCCTGTCAAATTCATCGGTGTGGGCGAGAAAATGGATGACCTGCAGCCCTTCCAGCCTATGGAGTTTGTCGAAGCCCTCTTTGGAGGAGACTAAAGAGAGTTCTTTTTGTAAACAGGTTGCTAGAATAGAATACTTGACAAAGGGGCTCCTCAAATGGGTATGAATACTGAATTTGAGACAGCTCCTTTTTTGACGATTCTTAAGGTTATGGTTTGTGTTTTTAGCCAAAGAAAGGGCTGTCCCCAACTAATATTGAGACAGCTCTTTTTTGTTGCTGGTATGCTTGAGTGCGTAGTTTTTTATACAGCCTTGCGCAAGCTGAAGTGCTGAACCCATAGGAAACAGTTTTTGTAGGGAGCGGCGTATGAAGCATGTCTGCGGCTATCAGAATAAAAAATATTATTAAATCTGATAATATTCCTCTTGACTAATATAATCATAATTGATAATATTACATCAGATGATAATGTAATCAAACTTTAGAATAAAAGAAAGAGGTGAGAGGCCAATGGAATATAAAATATTTGAAAGCATGATCCACCCCATCCGCATCAAAATCATTCAAGAGATCCTCAAAAAGGAGAACGCCACGGTTAGGGATATTGCAGAGGCGGTCAGTGACGTGCCTCAGGCCAGTCTTTACAGACACATCAACAAGCTTTTGAACGAAAACATCATAGAGGTTGTGGCTGAAAACAAGGTGAGAGGCACCCTTGAGAAGGTCTATAAAATTAGGACAGATCCTTATGAGGAAATCAACAAGGCTGTTCAGTCCAATGATCCAAAGCAGCTTTTAAACCTGTACTACAACTTTACCATGAACCTTTTGTCCGACTTTGAAAATTACCTTAAAAAGGACAAAATTGATCTTGCCAAGGACGGTGTCGGCTTTAGAACCTACCCGATTTACTTAAGCGAGGAAGAATTTGTCGAGGTCATGACGCAATTTGGGCAAGCCCTTCAAAAGCACCTGGATAACAAGCCTGACGGCAACCGCAAGCTCAGAAAGATATCAACCATTATCACACCGGTAGAGGATTAGGAGGAGCAAGCATGTATACGTTTAAAGAGGAAAGAATCACACTTAAAGGGGAGTGCGACCTTGGAGCAACCCTTACCATTCCCGATACCGGCAAGGAAAAGATGCCTGCCGTCGTCATCGTTGTAGGCACTGGAAAAGCTGACCGCGACGGTAACGTACCGAAAATGGAGATGAATGTCTATAAAATGCTTTCAGACTTCCTGGCAGGTCTTGGCTTCGTAACCATCCGCTACGACAAGAGAGGCATCGCCGAAAGCAAAGGCGACTTCCTCAAAACCAGTATGAACGACCTTGTCAATGATATTATTACAAACGTGAAATACCTGGAGAGCCTGTCCTGCGTTGACCAGAAAAGAATCGTCCTGCTGGGTCACAGCGAAGGCTGCATCCTCACCACGGTTGCCTCACAGAGATACCCCGTCGGAGGGCTTGTACTTGTTGCAGGGGCGGGTATCACTTTAAAGACAGCGATGATGAATCAGAACATAGAGTCCTTCCATGAGGCGGAATTCAGCAGGGGGCTCCTGGGCTTCATTGTACGTAACCTGTTAACCGAGAAAAAGACGCTGGCCAAGGTTGAAAAGTTCTTTAACACCATTCAGAAAAGCGATAAAGATGTTATTCGCGTACAGATGGTGAAGTTCCCGGCCAAGTGGCTCAGGGAGCATCTAGCGTTTTCTGACGACGACATTCTAAAGATGCTTTCAGAAACGAGCATGCCTGTATTGGCTATTACAGGAGACAAGGACGTTCAAGCAAGCTCAGATCATCTCAAAAAGGTGGCTGCATTAAGCAAGGCGAATATTACCTGTGCGGTCGTTCCCAATATGGATCATATTCTGAGGGAGTTTACGGGTGAGAAGAGCGTCATGAAGATCAAGAAACAATATATGTCCGAGGTAGGAAAGCCTCTTAATGCCACATTTCTTGCCACGCTGAGCCAATGGGCCGCAGATAACGTTTTGGTTGGATGATATTGTTAAATTACTGACAATTTATCCATTCAAAGGCTTGACTTTTGAAGCCATATGGAGGTATCATAATTTTAACAGTTTCATACCGGATGAGGGCCATGGGAGAGCGGCGGAAATGCACACCGAAGGAGTAAATCTCTCAGGTAAAAAAGACCTTGGCCTGACGGACCTCTGGAGAGACCGATTACGGCGCCGAAGGGGCAAGTCCAATTAGGATGACTCTCTCAGGCAAAAGGACAGAGTAGGATGAGAACATAAGTCAATAAGACTCGTGTTTCGTGCTCACGACGCGTATTTACGAAATACGTGTCTTGCTTTTACCGTTATTCATCGCTCTTAGGAGGTCAAACGCATGGTGTTTGACTTTTTTTATTTGTTTAAAGGGTGCTAAGAGCATCACGAACCATAGTTTTTAGGAGGTAGATTCATGGCTAAGATTATTGTAACTGACAAAATGGCTTCAAACGGGATTGACTATTTGAAATCCAAAGGTTTTGAAGTGGACACTCCCTATGGCATATCCCATGAGGAGCTATTAAAGGTTATCGATCAATATGACGCCATAATTGTAAGAAGTGCAACCAAGGTTAAGCAGGATGTGATAGAAAAGGGCATCAATTTAAAATGTGCGGGCCGTGCCGGAAACGGCGTTGACAACATCGACGTGGATGCCTGCACCAAGCGGGGCATAACCGTTGTCAACACGCCTGACGGAAATACCATGGCTGCTGCTGAAATGAGCGTTGCCCTCATTTATTCCGTATTCAGAAATGTGGCTCAGGCCTACCATGCTGCTAAGAATAAGGATTTCAGACGAAACAAGTTCGTGGGCGAGGAGCTCGACGGTAAAACCGCAGGTGTCATCGGTCTTGGCAAGATCGGTTCCATCGTGGCCAAGAAGCTTGTGGGCGCCGGTATGAATGTTATCGGCTACGACCCCTATGTTACCGATGAACGCGTTAAGCAGCTTGGCATTACCAGGATTGAAACTCTTGACGAGCTCATTGCACAATCCGATTTAATTACCATACATATTCCCAAGAGTCCCGAAAGCAAGAACCTCATTGGCGAAAGAGAGCTGGCACTCTGCAAGAAGGGTGTTAGAATCGTTAACGTTGCCCGCGGCGGAATGATTGATGAAAAGGCGCTTTATAACGCTATTGTTTCCGGTCACGTTGCCGGAGCGGCTCTTGACGTGCAGGAGGTTGAACCCAACTTCAACAAGGCTCCCGAGGAGCAGGAATACTGGAATCCGCTGCTTGATCTGGACCAGGTCATCATGACACCTCACCTGGGTGCTTCCACCAAGGAAGCCAATCTCAACTGTTCTTTAGGCGTAGCCAAGAGTGTTGAGGCCGTATTGAACGGTGAGCTTGTGGCAGCCGTTAATATGCCTCCCATTGCAGGTGATTTAAGCGAGCTCAAGCCCTTCATCAGCCTGGGTGAAAAGCTTGGCGCCATCTATTATCAGGCTGAGAAGGAACGTGTCAACAAGATTGAAATCACCTACAGCGGTGATCTTGTCGATAAGCCCACAAAGCCTATCACCTTGGCCGTTGTTAAGGGCTTCCTGTCAACCATCAGCCATTCTGAGGTCAACTATGTGAATGCCCAGCTCAAGCTGTCCGAAATGGGCGTGGAGCTGATTGAAAGCAAATCCAGCCACCTTGAGAAGTATACGAACCTCATTACCGTGAAGTTCTACAGAAAGACCAAGGGTATTTCTGTATCCGGTACGGTTTTTGCCAAGGAATCCATCCGTATTGTTGATTTCTTTGGTTATACCCTCGACTTCGAGCCCACCAAGTACGTGCTTGCCCTTCAGAATAAGGACGTTCCCGGTATCATCGGTAAAGTGGGAACCCTTCTTGGCGAAAACAACATCAATATCGCCGCCATGCAGTGGAGCCGCAGCACCAAGGATGACAAGGCCGTGTCTTTTGTAAGCGTTGACAGCGAGGTTTCAAACGAGCTTGTTGAAAAGCTTCGCGGCATTCAGGGCATATTGAAGGTCTCCAAGTTGAATTTCAGCCTATAATGCATAAAATGTTCCAAGGCTGACAGCATACCGGAGGACCACCATGGATAAGCATTTACAGAGCGTTTTGGATATTAGAATACGGAAAACCCTGGATAGCCTTAAGAAGAACAAGATGCAGGGCCATTATGTGGCAACCCGGGACGAGGCTGTCGCAAAGGTCTCTGAGCTTTTAAATGACGGGGATACTGTGGCAGTGGGCGGTTCCATGACGCTTTTCGAAGCCGGTGTCATAGACCACCTGCGGTCGGGTAGGTATACCTTCTTCGATCGCTATGCAGAAGGCCTTTCGGGTGATCAAATCCAGGAAATTTTCCGCAAGGCCTTTGTGGCTGATGCCTTTGTTACGAGCACCAACGCCATTACCGAGAACGGCGAGCTTTACAATGTGGATGGCATGGGAAACCGTGTGGCAGCCATGGTTTTCGGGCCTAAAAATGTAATCGTGGTTGCTGGTATCAATAAGATTGTAAAGGATGTTGAGGCGGCTGTTGCACGCGTTGAGCAGATTGCCGCCCCAGCCAATGCCACAAGAATCCATTGCGACACCCCCTGCACTAAAACCGGAAGCTGCATGCATTGCCGTTCGGATAACCGTATTTGCTGCTCCTACACTGTTTTCGGCCAACAGAGAATCAAGGACCGTATCAAGGTCATTTTAGTGGGGGAAAGCCTCGGCTATTAAGAAGTCTGTATAATTTGGAAAATTTGGAATAGTGTAAAAAGCAGGTTAAATCAGTTTAAACCTGCTTTTTTTGTGGTATTAAACCTCATTAATGGTATAAAATCCGCCCGTATAAAGGAGTGGCTGCTCGATGAACCGTCATCCCCGGCTTTTTGCCGCTATCGATATAGGCTCTCATAAGCTCAAAATGAAGATTGTGGAGATCACTCCCCAAGGAGAGGTCAAAACGCTGGAAACGGCTGATCTCCTCATTCCTCTCGGCCGTGATACCTTCAACGACGGCAAGCTGAGCTTTGAATCCGTGAAAAAAACGTGTGAGGCCATACAGGGCTTCAAGCGTCTCATGACCGATTATGGCGTTAAGGATTACAGAGTGGTAGCCACAAGTGCCATTCGTGAAGCTGGAAACCGCGACTACATGATTGACCGAATCCGTCTTTTAACGGGCTTTGATGTCGAGATCATCAACAACTCCCAGGAAAAATTTCTGACCTATAAGGCCATCAAGTGGTATCTCAAGAACAGCAGTGTCATCAACCTTCAGGACCCGACGCTCATCCTCAATATTGGCGCAGGCAGCATCCAGCTCCTTCTGTCCGAGGAAAATCTGCTGGTTTCAAGCCAAAGCCTTAAAACAGGCGCCTTGAGAATTAAGGAATCCATTGCAAAAATCGAAAAGCATACCCTAAATTTCTCAAGGGTTTTAGAGGAGTACATTGAAGCCCATATTGAGAACGTGGAATATTTGAAGAGCTCCAACGAAATCCCCAACTTCGTTTTGGTAAGCGCCGAATTTGAATCCCTTATGACCATGATGGGCACCAATAATCCCAATAAGGTCATGGAAATTTCAAAGGCGGATTTTGAGGAAATCTACGACAATGTGCTCAATATGACGACCAAGGATATTGCTGAAGCCTACGGTATTCCCTTTGCGGATGCCGAGCTCTTTGTGCCCTCGCTCATCCTCATCCGTAAGTTCTTTGAGAAGACAAGCAATGTCAAGATCGCCATTCCCAGTGTTTCGCTTGTGGACGGCATGATTGTTGAGCGTGTCAATGCGGATGAAAAGGCAGGTACACCCATTGATTTCAATGAGGACATTTTGTCATACGTCAGAAAGCTTGCAGAACGGTATAAGTATAATAAGAAGCATTGCCAGTTTGTTGAGGACGCGGCCCTGATGATCTTTGACCGCATGGCCTCCATACATGGTCTCTCCAAAAAGGAGCGCTTTCTTTTACAGATTGCAGCCGTACTCCTGTCTCTTATACACATCTCCGAGCCCAC
>JAOABT010000614.1 GCA_026418215.1 Clostridia bacterium
GTGTATATACCGCCTGCAGCGATAACCGGTATTGGCTTATCCGCAGCATCCTCAAGGGTTTTGGCTTGTTGGAGGACCTCTGTTACCAGCTTTTCAAGGCGGAAGTCGGGGTTGCCAAGCTCCTCCGGCTTAAAGCCTAAATGTCCCCCCGCCAAAGGACCTTCTACAACAAAGGCATCAGGGGTGTAATTAACCTTTTCACGCCATTTTCTGGCTATCAGGGCAACGGCTCTGGCTGACGATACAATGGGTACCAGCTTGGTTTTAGACTCCTTCAGGAAGGAAGGCAGGTTAAGCGGAAGACCCGCCCCTGAAAAGATAATATCAATACCCTCCTCAATGGAGGTCTTGACCATATCGGCGAAATTGGAGATGGCAACCATGATATTGATTCCAAGAATGCCCTTTGTGAGCTCCCTGGCTTTCTGAATCTCCTTTTTGAGAGCCCGTATATTGGCTTCAAGATAATTGGAGTGAAAATCGGGTTCAAGCATGCCAATACCAGCAGCTGAAAGCACACCGATTCCCCCTGCGTTAGCGACCGCTGAGGCAAGTCCTGTTGATGAGATTCCTATACCCATACCCCCCTGAATAATGGGGAGCCGAGCGGTCAGGTCTCCAATTTTCAACCCTTTTGAAAATAGTGAAAACATCGTTATTTCTCCTCGTCTTAAGTATTGATAAAAGATTTTTTCATGTTTGGCCAAAGCTTAATCTTTTAAATCGAAGGATAAATGCGAAGATAGAAAATAATTTGAAAAAGTATAAAAATAAAGAATGGACTTACAAAACAATCCACTCTTCGTACTATCGATTTGCAAAGCTTTGTTTAGTATAACACAGAATTTGGTTGCTGTGTGGGTTCTAATCAATTCTTAATGACTGGGCAAGGTTGTCAAAACAGCATCCAGCTGTTCTTTGGCAAAGGGGTAAAGCAAGGTTCCGCCGGCATCGGTCTGGTTAACCTCAGGTGCCTGATCATTCTTATGCTTAACATAGACAATACCCAGTTTTTGGTTTAAACACTGGGCAATGATGGCCGCCTTATAGCCCGGAATAGCTTTATGGCCTAGGCGGATGAAGCAAAGGGCAGGCTGTGAAACGTCTAGCTTCTTGATAAACTCCAAATAATCCTCAAAGATATCAATAGAACTGATCTTGCTCGACTCGGAAAGCCACTGAGCCAAGCGCTCACGATATTCACCCGGTACATCGAGAATTGATGCCTTCACCTGACCACCTCATATGTGGCAAGCTGAATAAATAGTAAAATGTGCCACCACGCCCATTATACGAAAGAGTTTTCACCAATTTTTCACCAAATTAGACATAATACTCTTGTTTTCAGTTATCCTGAAGAAGCGCAGTAAGCTTGTTATTCGGCTTGATGCGAAGCTCCTCCATGATAAGCCGTGAGTAAGCGTTAAAATGGCGTACGGCCTTGCTTTTATTGTCCGAAAGAATATAAAGCCGCATTAATAGCTCGGTGACATCCTCTTCGTATGGGTTTTTCCGATAGGCCTTTACAAGATAGGCCTCAGCCTCAGAGTATTCTTTGTCGGCGAGGCAAGCCTTTGCCAGCTCTATAAGCGCTTGCAGGTAATGGTTTCGGAAATGCTCTCTCTCAATATCTGACCAATGAAAAAAATCCCCTTCAAAATAGTCCCCATTATAGAGCTGTTCGAGCTTTAAAAGCTCCTCCCGGCTTAGCCGGCGGCTGCTGCCTATGAGCCTCTGAAAAGCATCGGAATCGAAAGCCACCGGGCCCAGGGACAAGCTGTAGTTACTTCCGACGCTTACGAGCTCCCTGCTGACCCCGTAGTCCTCCAGGGCCCTTCTGATATAGTATACACCGTTATAAAGCTGGCGCATGGCCCTTTCAGGGTCTTCTTCCGGCCAAAGTCCCTCTAATAGCTCATCTTTCGACAAATCCCTGCCACGGTGGTGAAGTAAAAAGCAAAACAGCTCCTTCGTCTTTTCAGTTCTCCATTTAATAGGCTCCTGCCCGTCCCAGGCAAGCTCAAAGCGCCCCAGGCATCGGATATGGAGTTTTTGGCTCTCTGCATTCTCAATTCGAATGGGGTTTCTCCCTTTTAACAATCGCACTATGGTTTTTGCAAGGCGTTCCTGATTCAGGGGTTTTAAAAGATAGTCCAGGGCATGAAGCTCAAAGGCCTCAATGGCATACTGATCATAGGCTGTCACAAAGACAATCTGTGTCTGGGGGTTTTTGGCTAAAATAGCGGAGGCAGCGTCAATACCCTTGAGCTGTGCCATGTGGATATCTAAAAAGACCACCTGGGGCTTTGTCTTTTCTATTTGAGCAAGAGCCTCCAGAGGATTTGTAAATATCCCCTCCACCTCAATTTCAGGGTACTGCTTAAGAAGAAATTGTAGTTCTCTTAATGCCGGTTTTTCATCATCAACCAAAAATGCTCGGATCATCGTTTCAATCCTTTCTGATCTATCGGTATACGCCAGACAATTTCTGTGCCTTCGCCCTGTCTGCTCATAATTTCCAAGCCCTTCCCGTAGAGTTTTTTCAGGCGATCATCTATGTTGAAAAGACCCACACCGCTTCCATATTGGTTTTGCCGATCCAGCTCCCTGCGGACCTCCATGCCAACACCGTTATCTCTCACACAGAAGAGGACGGATGAGCCTTCACACGTCACGCTTACGTCCACACGGCCTCCTTCGGGCTTTGGCAGGACGCCATGATTTATGGCATTTTCGACAATAGGCTGGAGCATAAGGATTGGCACATTCACCTCAAGCCCAATATCCGCATCAATACTGACCTCAAGTCTTTCCTCGAACCTCACCTGCTCGATGGCAAGGTAGCCCTTCAGGAGCTCCAGCTCATGCTTAAGAGGAACAAATTGGCTTAAATCCTTAAAATCAAAGCTCCTTCTCAGGTATTGGCTGAAATGGATCAAAAGCTCCCTGGCTTGATCCGGATCGTATCTGGAAATGGAGGCGAAGGTATTGAGCGCATTATACAAGAAATGGGGCTTAATCTGAGCTTGTAGGAAAGAGAGCTCGGCAGCTGTTTTATGATCATTGAAGAGCTTGATGCGATGTGCCTGGATAATCACCTGGCATATGATAAAGGTAAACAGTCCAACGTCAATAAGCTCTCCAAAGCTGTTCCGGACACGGTTTGTCCAGAAAAGAATGTCATGGAGATAGGTAACAAGAAGCACAGTCATCCCGGTAAGGTTCAGCCATCCGTCCTTATGCCCCTTTCTGATGCCTATCACCACAATACCGACGCTTGATAAAAGTCCTGCAAACCCTAAGGCATTATAAGCATCAGCAAGTCTCGTATATTGTACGGCAGGCATGAGGAAATACGCCAGCTGAGTCAAAATCATACCCGAGAGATAGAGCTTCACGATAATCTCAGAAAACTTGGAACGAAACAGCTCGTGCATGAAGAGAATCGCAAAGAAAACAGACCAGCCCAGAGAGGAGTACCACAGCAAAATAACGGCTGAAAGCGGCATACCGGGCAGAAAGCGCAGAAGAAGAAACTGCCCCGCCATGTCGATGCTTAATGTGAGGCAAAGACACAGGCAGCAAAAGTAAAGGGCGTATTTCAAATCCTTCTGAAAAAGGTAGATGGTCAGATAGAAGAAGGCCACAATGATCAGAACCCCGATAAGAAAGACTTCCTTCGCCATAATAAGATCATTAAGGTTCGCAATACTTTTGGGGGTTCCAAGATAAAGGCTGTACCAGACACCTCCGAAGGCATGTTCATAATTAGAAATCTTGAGGACAATATCAAATTCCTTATCGGGTATTTGAAAATACACTGTCTGCGGACGATAGGCCCCTATTTCTTCTTCCGGAGACATACCCACCTTTCCGCTAGAGGCTATCTTTTGATCATTGACCGACAGGACAAATGCGCTTGAAAAGGCATAGGTTCTTATTCCGAGCTGGGTTTTTGGCGGGAGGTCGGTCACGACATGGAGACGATAGGTCGCATAGCCCACACCCGGCAAGGCTTTACCGTTTAAGGAATATTCATTCCAGGTGCCCGGCAGGTTGGCATATAGGTCAGCTTTACTCCCCGAGAGCTCCTCGAAGGACAGCAGCCGGTTCCAATAAAACTCCCATTGGCCGTCGAGCTTAAAGTAGCCTTCATCGTCCTCAGACCAATTGGTTAAATCCATAATGCCTTTTTGGGCATAGACCGACTGGGGATGAGCCATCGTGAGGCCCGATGCCAGCAATATCAGGAGAAGCGGGATGATTATGAAACCGAACTTTAAATATCTCATGCAGAATTGTCCTCGGCTGTTAATCTCTACAAATTCTATATCGATAGGAAAGCTTACTCAGATTAGGTCCCGCAGGCGCTTCTTTTCAAGAATTGTATACCACTTCCAGCAACATCATGATAGAATAGAACATATGTTTTGAATGAGGTAAAGCATCATGAAGCCAGATGCCGTTCTAGAATCCTTTCATCCCGCTGTTCAGGAATGGTTTTCCAGACAGATCGGAACGCCGAGCCAACCCCAGGTTTTAGGCTGGCCAATCATACAGTCAGGGCAGAATGTCCTTATCAGCGCCCCAACGGGTGCAGGAAAGACGCTGGCTGCCTTTTTGGAAAGCATTGATGTACTTTTAAAGAGAGGCCTTGAAAATGACCTTCCCGAGGGCATATTCATTCTGTATGTTTCACCCTTGAAGGCTTTGAATAATGATATTTATAAAAATCTTGATGTCCCATTGGAGGGCATCAAAAGGTGCTGCACTGAAAAAGGTATTTCCTTTCCCGATATCCGCAAGGCGGTTCGTACCGGCGACACCCCTCAGCAAGAACGTCAAAGGATGCTGAAGCATCCACCCCACATTCTGATTACCAC
>JAOABT010000616.1 GCA_026418215.1 Clostridia bacterium
GAGCGGCCTGGGACATGGCACTATTGTAGGGGCTTTGTGTCTTAAAGTCAGGTGTATCAAAGCTTCTCACCAGTGAAGTGGCCATAAGACTGTTCTTGACTGCATGGTAGACAGCGCTGTAAATCATGCTTTCATTGGCGAAGCGTACCTCAAGCTTCTGCGGATGGACATTCACATCAAAGCTTTCGGGTGAGGCGTTTAATAAGAGTACGCAAAAAGGAAACTTATTCTGCATGAGTATGGTTTTATAGGCCTCTTCCAAAGCCGTAGTCACCATGCGGCTCTTGATATAGCGCCCGTTTAAAAAGACCGACTGCTGGCTTCGGGTCCCTCGGGCGATTTCAGGCTTTCCAATATAACCGGAGATTCTCAGCCCTTCGCCCTCGTATTGGATGGGCAACACTGATTTTGAAATATCCTTGCCATAAATACTGTAAATGACACTCAAAAGATCATGGTTACCCGGCGTGTGGAGCTGTATCTGATTGTTCTGGATGAACTTGAAGGATACTCCGGGATGGGCCAGTGCCAGGCGCTCCATGATATCCGAGACATAACCGGCTTCGGTGGTATCCTTCTTAAGGAATTTATAGCGCGCAGGCGTGTTAAAAAACAGATTGCGAATAATAAACGTCGTTCCCTTGGGGCAGCCGACAGAAGAGGTGCCCGTAACCCTTCCGCCCTCCATTTTGAGTGAAACGCCGGTTGAGGCCGCTTCAGTCTTTGTGACAACCTCAAGATGTGAAACGGATGCAATGGAGGCCAAGGCCTCACCGCGAAAGCCCATGGTCCGAAGGCCGTCCAAGTCCTCAATTCTTCTGATTTTGCTTGTGGCATGGCGTTCAAAGGCCAGCTCAACATCGTCGCCCTCCATGCCGCATCCGTTATCGGTGATTCTAATATAAGCGATACCGCCGTTTTTAATTTCTACAGTAATCTGACTTGCTCCGGCATCAATGGCGTTCTCGACCATCTCCTTAACGACGGAGGAAGGGCGTTCAATGACCTCGCCGGCTGCAATTTGATTGGCTGTTTTTTCGTCTAATATAACGATCTTACCCATAGTCACCCTTACTGTTTACCAAGAAACCGTTTATTTTTGAAGATATTTGGCATAACCGCATGACGCTGCAAGTAGGAATAAGTCTCTCACTTAAGCCTCTGCTGCAGGCTGTAAAGCTTATTGAGAGCATCGAGGGGCGTCAGGTTTGACGGGTCCAGCATCCGAAGCTCGTCTAAGACCTCGTGTTCGGCCTTGGACAGGGAGCTCGAGGCGAAAAGATCAAGCTGTCCGTCAACTGGCTTGGCTTTTTTCTTCTTTGATGCCTGGTTGATGTCGGCCTCGTCAAGCTCGTCCAAAAGCATTCTGGCTCGCTCAATAACAGGTGCGGGAATGCCCGCCAGCTTGGCCACCTCAACCCCGTAGCTTTGGTCGGCCCCGCCGCGGATGATCTTCCTTAGGAAAACGATATCCTCGCCTTTTTTACGGACCGAGACACAGTAATTCTTAATGCCGTGAAGCTTTTCCTCAAGCTCGGTCAATTCATGATAGTGTGTTGCAAAAAGCGTTCTGGCGCCAAGCCGCGCTCTGTCGTTTATGTACTCCACCACAGACCAGGCGATGCTTAAACCGTCGTAGGTACTTGTTCCGCGGCCTATTTCATCGAGCACTAATAGACTCTTGGAAGTGGCATTCTGTATGATATTGGCCACCTCAGTCATTTCCACCATAAAGGTG
>JAOABT010000056.1 GCA_026418215.1 Clostridia bacterium
TGAAAAGAACGGCTTTGAAACCAGGGTGCTGGATATGCTTGAAGGTGAAGAAGCAGGCATCAAGAGTGTCACGGTTGAAATTACGGGCGAATATGCCTATGGCTTTTTACGGAGCGAAAAGGGTGTTCACCGCTTGGTCAGAATTTCACCCTTCGATGCTTCAGGCCGCCGTCATACCTCCTTTGCATCCATGGACGTCATGCCGGAGCTGGATGATTCCGTGGAGATTGACATCAACCCAGAGGACATCAAGATGGATGTTTACAGGTCCAGCGGCGCAGGTGGTCAGCACGTTAATAAAACCTCGTCAGCCGTGCGTTTGACCCACATTCCAACAGGCATCATTGTTGCCTGCCAGAATGAGCGCTCACAGTTCCAGAACAAGGACACGGCCATGAAAATGCTCAAGGCCAAGCTTTTAGAGCTTAAGGAACGTGAGCAGGCTGAAAAGCTCAATCAGATCAAGGGCGAGCAAATGGACATTGCCTGGGGAAGCCAGATACGCTCCTATGTGTTCTGTCCCTATACGCTGGTCAAGGACCACCGCACCAACTTTGAGGACGGTAATGTCCAAAAGGTCATGGACGGCGGCATTGATGCCTTTATCCAGGCTTACCTCAGCATGTAGAAGCTAACCTGCAATGCTCTAATAATGAAGTAAAAAACAATTGCCAAATGCGAAATGCACCGCAAATGTTAGAAAAGATCTAATATTTGCGGTGCATTTATTATGGTATGGATTGAAGAAAAATTATTGATAGGGGGAAAGCCTAAAAAAGGGTAAACAAAAAGGCTATCGTGCATGTAAGCCGATTACCAGCGGTAAGTTAGAGTAAAGGTTTGTTAGGATAATGTCCGTTCAACAAAGGGGAGGGAGCTAGGCCTGCTTAATAACCAAATTGTGTCTTTGTCCTTGCTCATGCCTAATGCCGCCGTAGCTTTTTCGAACGGTTTTTGATGATTTGCTTTTTAATATAGCCATAAAGCTTGATGGACCCCATAATGAGCTCAAGGATGATGAGCCCGATGATAACGTAAATAAGCTCGCGGCTTTCCTTAAGCCTCTCGCTTAAAATCTGGCCCTTGGTTTTCTGGGGAAGGATCTCCCTATCAGGATACAGGTCCACATTGATTTTCGTCCCGTCAAGGAGGGTGAAAGCCATCATACCCACTATGGTATTTTTGGTTATGGGCGGCTTCATTTTAGTATCATCCACATTAATGGTCATGTCCTTGATATAGTTCTGGCCCTTGGGATAAATATAATGAACATCCGCAGTGGGAATGAGGTTTACGCTTTGATCCTGCACCGTAATGACCTTCTGGCTTGTTCCGGCTGTAACGAGCGTACCGTAAAGAAAATTATCGAAGCCAAAATTGAGCATATTAATGGAATCGGTATACATATTGCCTGTCTCTTATACACATCT
>JAOABT010000080.1 GCA_026418215.1 Clostridia bacterium
AGCCTCTATATGGTCCTGGTCCAGTTCGTCTTTGTTTGAGGGGTTTTCGTTGGTGGTTCCTTCTTCAAGGGCTTTAACCTTCCCCCGGCCTATTTGCCGCATGAGATGCGTCAGGATATCAGAAAATACGCCAAGTCCATAATAGGACATCATCATGAGATAGGGATAAATCAAGTAAATATAGCGGGGCTTTATCTCCCAAAGCGTATAGAAGCTTATAAAGCCCAAGAGCACAATGACCGGGAGTACCAAAGGATAATCGGCTTTTTTTCGGAGCCCATATAAGAGGCCTATGACGCTTAATCCCAGCATCAAAAGATTGTCCACGTGCATGTACCACCGAAGGTAATCCCTTAGAAGTAAGTTATTCGAAGCATACTTTGTCAAGGCTGTATCATAGAGGTATCCCCACTGACCAATACCATAATATTCAGCCTGATAGGTTCCCTCGGTCCACAGCCAGAGGTTCTTCTTGATGTATATTTTAGCTATCTTGGCAATGCCCTTTTCTTCAATATTTTTCTTGATGAGCGCCGTATAGATCATTTTACTTCTTTCCTTGCTCCACTGCCCGTCCCGAACATAGATGCTCCATGAATGAGCATTGTCCCAATAGCCGAACTTTTTTTCGTTCATGCCGATATGAAGCCACATGTGGATGGGAATGGCATTGAGGCCTATGGGCTCGTTTATTTTACCTGTTTTGATGAGACAGTAATTTACCGCTGTGAGCGGGAGCTTGCATAGAATTAAAACAACAAGAAAAAAGGCTATTGTTTTCAAAAAGGATTTCTTTTTAAGTATAAAGTAAATGACGCCGGCTAGGAGGAAAATGATGCCCACCTGCCGAAGAAAGTTTCCTGCTATGATAAAAAAGCCCCCGGGAACAAGATACCATCCCTTATTGGTCTTGACAAAACGTACCGCAAAAAAGACAAAGGCTGCAAAAAGTGTAGTGGCCATGATATCGTTGTAGATGAGGTTATTGAGTAATATCATAGGCACAAAGAAGCCGGCAAATATAAGAATACCGTAGTCCACATGCTTTTTAGGCTGGCAGACCTCTTCGTAGGTTTTAAAGGTAAAGTAGGTGGTTGCCGTTGAAAAAAGCACATTAATAAGCTTGGGCACAAGCATGGTCTTGGGAAAAATCCTGTATAGGAATGTTAAAAAAACCGTAATACCCACATTATTGGGATACTGATAGAGATATCCCTTCTTTTTAAAGGCATTAAAGTTGCCCTTTATCATATCCAGAGCAATCTGATTGACGACATTCTGGTCAGCAAACTGCTTTGCGGGCATATAAAGGATAAAGAGGGTCTGGACAACCATGGAAAGGAAGAGTATGTTCCAAACCACTTCCTTTCGGTTAAATCGATTAAGCTTTAAGCAAAGACGATATATTAATAAAAATGCAATCAGTAAAAGAAAAAGCGTTATGGCTAAAAAAGGTATATCCTGCCGCGCCCAAACCGGGTTGTCTCCGGTTCGGTAGCCGCAAAACTCAGCCCGTCTCCATAAAGCAAATGCGAGGATGCATAGAATGAATAAAGCAAGTAAGAAGACGGGAATTCTATTTAATATTCTAAAAAACGTGCCTTTTCCGTTTTCTGCCTTCAAAATTCGTACCTCTTAAAGCCAAAAATATTCTGATGCTTGAAGCGTGAATAGGTGCATTTTATTTGTCTCCGAATCTCAAATACCTTATACAAGGCATATTTTCACCAGTAATGGCAGGTTTGGGCTAAATAAAAAGGCACGGTTCTTACGCCGCACCTTTTATGACTTTTATTTTTCATTGTCAACATCATTTATCTTAACCAGTATCTCAAATATTCGCCCTTTACAAGCTCTTGACCCAGTTCTCGGTACTCATGACTTTTGAAAAGCCCATAGCCTGAATGATCAGCACCGTCTCATGGAGCTCCTTGGCCTTAATAGCCCCGGCCTCATTTGTGAAATCCAGAGTTCCGGTTGCGTCCGATAGAAATTCAACCTTGTAGTTTAGGTGCGAGGCCTGTCTTGACGTGGTGTCGCAGCACATTTGGGTCATGAAGCCGCTGATGACCACCGTATCTATACCATTCTCCTTAAGCAGCACATCAAGATTCGTCCCCGTAAAAGAACCCGGATAGAACTTTTCTACGACAGTCAGATGGCCGCGTTTTTGAATATCGTCGTGGATCTGCCAGCCTTCGCTGTCCTTTACAAAAAGCTGTGCCCCTGCCTGGGCCGAAGTATGCTGCACGAGAATGACGGGTATACCCTTTTCGTTTGCAGCGTCAATAGCCTTGAGTATATTAAGGAAGCCATTTTCAGGATAGGTGACCTTGAACTTTTCACCAAAATAGTCGTTTTGCACGTCAATGACGAGAAGTGCCCTCTTCATAAATTTTCCTCCTGTTATTGAAGCCTTTGCTTTCTGATATAATTGTAGCGTAAGCTCTGCTTGCTTCGAGAAAGAATACGCTTGCTCCGATTTTCATTGTGAAAGGATTTAGGCCGGGATGCTTGATAAAACCGATTTGGAAATTTTAAAGCTTTTATCTGAAAACGCACGAACACAGCTTAAAGACATAGGGGAAGCCGTCCACCTTACGGGTCAGGCTGTGGGAAACCGTATAGCACGCATGGAAAATCTGGGAGTCATTAAGGGTTATACGCTAAAGCTTGACGAGGCGTTTTTTGGAAAGACCATAACGGCTTATGTGACAACCTTCATGAAAACCACTGAACACGCTGCATTTCAAAGCTTTCTGAAGACCAGTGCTATTGTTTTGGAAGCACACCGGATAAGTGGTGACGGCTGCTACCTTTTGAAGGTCCAGGCTGAAGACCAGCAAGACTTAAACAGTTTTCTTGATACCTTACTCGCCTATGCTAATTACCGCTTGAACATATCGATAGATAAAGTAAAATAGCTCACTTAAAGCCAGTCACCCTATTTTATGGTTTCTTTGTCGGGTGAAAACTTTTTGAGCTCCTGATACTGCTCCATGCTTCGATATACCTCCAGCTCTTCATCCTTGTCCATGTAGGCGATGAGCTCAGGGCTTAACCGGGCGGCCCGCACCAGATCCTCCACCCCGGCATCAAGCCTTTTTATACCGGCATAAAAACAGGCTCTGTTGTAGTAGAGAAACGATGATGAGGGATTGTATCGTATTCCTTCACTAATGGTATGAATGGCTTTGTCATAGTCACCCTTTTCCTTGTAAAGCACAGCCAAATTCAGATAGCTGTAAGGATAATCGGGCTTTTCCACAATGGCATCCAGATAGAAGCTGGCGGCCTTGTCGGAATAGCCCATTTTATTTAGAACGACACCCATATTGAATAGGGCCTTATACTGCCCGGGTTCAATTTTAAGCGCCTGCCTGAAATATTGGAGTGCAAGGTCGTTTCTGTTCAGCTCCTCGTATACCGCGCCAAGATTGTTAAACGCCCAGAAATGGTTTGGATCAAGCTCCGTTACTTTAATAAGGTGCTCTACGGCCTTTTCCTTCTGTCCCAGGTCATCATAGATGAGGGCTAAAAAGTAATGGGCCTTGATATACTCCGGCTTTATGGCGATAGCCTTTTGGTAATAGTCGATGGCCCTGTCATGGATTTTACGGATATCATATAAAACACCCAGGCCATAATACGCTCGTGATTCGGATGGATTGAGCTCAAGAGCCGCCATATAGGTCCTCTCGGAGCATTCCAGTTCGCCAAGCTCATCCTGAAGGAGCGCGGCCGCAAGAAGGATTTCTATTTTATCTTCCGTGTTTTTCTCTAGTTGCAAAGCTTTTCTATAGGCTTTTAATGCCTTTTTAGGGAAGCGCTTGCAGAGTGCCTGCCCCAACTTCATATAAAAGTTCAATGCTTGTGTTCCGCCTTTCAAACAGTAGCTCTATGATAGCATAGGTTGGTCAAAGGTGGATAAAAAAACTCATGTGGTCTAGGCT
>JAOABT010000168.1 GCA_026418215.1 Clostridia bacterium
CGCATATAGCGGACAATGGCTTCATCGAACTTATCACCGGCAACCTTTATAGAGGTGCTGACAACGGTTCCTCCGAGCGAAATTACGGCGATATCTGTGGTGCCGCCGCCGATATCAACGACCATGCTTCCGCAAGCTTTTGCAATGTCGATGCCTGCTCCTATTGCTGCGGCGATGGGTTCCTCAATAAGGTAGGTCTTTCGGGCGCCAGCTTGAACAGCGGCATCCTCAACAGCCCTCTTTTCAACCTCGGTAACGCCCGAGGGAACGCAGTTCATGACTCTTGGCTTGAAGAGCTTGAAGAAGCTCCTTGAACAAACCTTATTAATAAAATGCTTGAGCATTTTTTCGGTGACGTGGTAATCAGAAATAACGCCCTCTCGTAAAGGACGAATGGCAATGATATTTCCCGGAGTTCTTCCGAGCATTTTTCTGGCCTCCTCGCCCACGGCCAGAATTCTATCCGAGTTTTTATCTATAGCTACGACAGAAGGCTCCCTGAGAACAATTCCTTTGCCCTTGACATACACCAATACCGTCGCGGTTCCTAAATCTATGCCTATGTCCAATCCGAGACCCAAACCTTACAACCCCTTTGCACCTTTATATGCATTGCTAATATTAGCAATTTATTTCCCGGATAGCAATAGGCAACACACAATCTTAACAGGGCATGCAAAAAGCCGGTGTTAACCGACTTTTCTGCCATCTCTCCCATATTTCATCTTGGTAGCTTCGCCGCCGCGGATATGACGTTCCGCTTTGTTCTCGTCGAGTATCCTCTTGACCTGCCCCGCCATAGACGGATCCAGCTTTGCCAGCCTTTCCGTTACGTCTTTGTGTACTGTAGATTTCGATATTCCGAAACTCTGTGCAGCTGCCCGGACCGTAGTCCTATTCTCGATTATGAAGCTCCCAAGCTCCAAGGCGCGTTCCTCTATGTAATGTCTCATGCGCCTGCCTCCCGCACAGCGCCTTAAACGGCTTGATGTCCCGATACTATATATATTAGGGAGGGTTGGACGCTATACCCATTATTTAAAATATCATAGCTTTCCTGTTTCAATAAGCATTACAGAGCTGTAAAAGCAGCACCCGAGCCATCTTTAAGCGTTTCTCCAGCTAAACGCCCGATTAAAATGCCTAGTCATGTTGACTTCTATTTTTGCATACTCTGCTTCCTTTCATTTTAGGCGTTCGTTTGTTCATCCATTGTCTTGTGTGCTATGATCAGCTTCGTAAAGGTGTACGCTTCAATGGCGTCGACCGAGATGCCGCTCTTTTTAAGCTGCGCTCCCCAATCGATTTTAAGAAAATCGCCAAAGCCCCTGGGCTCAAACCTATAGGGGAAGAAGTTGAACATCGCGGCTCCGAGCTTATGGGACGGTCTATTCCACTCAATGATATAAAGGCTTCCCCCGGGCTTTAATACCCGGCTCATTTCACCAATGGCAGCCTCCATGACGGCTGGAGGCATTTCATGAAGCGACAGCGAGGTGGTGACAATATCAAATCGCTGCTGTAAGTCCAGATGGGTGGCATCCATACAGTGAAGTGTTATGTTATCGATCCTTTTCTTCTTGATTTTCCTCCGTGCAACAGCAAGCATCTCTAAAGACAGGTCTATGCCCGTAATTTTATTTTTGTCATTCTTTCTCGCAATGGCCAAGGCGCTGTTTCCGGTTCCGAAACACACATCCAAGATTGAGAGCTCTTCGTTGGGGATGTGCCTTGCAAGCCCAAGCCTTGGATTCCCCTTACGCGTGACAAACAAAAGATCCATCAGATCATAGACGCCTGCAAAAAGCTTATATTGGAATTTAGCTTTTTCGTTATGATTTTTCATACCTTACCTCCAAACAAGATACCTTGGTGTTGTTTTCTGGTACTGTCGGTAGACATCGCCGTATAACGCTGTCAAATGCCTTTCCTCCTCAAGTATGAGAAAATGCAGTGCTATGATATTGATTAAAACAGCGATAATGACTGCAACACTAAAATACATCAGGGAAAAGCCCAAAAACATAAGGTCAAACCCAACGAATGCAGGATTACGGCTGTATTTGTAGAGACCCGAGGTAATAAGCTCTGAACTCGTTTTTTTATCGATGCCCACGCGCCAGGATGTTTTCATAAAGACCATGGCCATTATGAAAATGGCACAGCCAAGGGTCATTATCAAAAGACCCGCCACCCGTAAGATAGAGTCCTTTGGGATGAGAGGAACCGTAACCGGCCAGAAGACTCTTTCAAAGATTGATAGGAAAAGCCATAAAGCAGCCCAAATGAGCGTGGAGGTTTTTACGATAACCTCAGTCTTATGTATTTTTTTCTCTTTACCTGCTCTTCCCAATACATTGGCCTGGATACCCTGTTTTTGAGCAGCCATGAGGCACCTCCTTATATACATATGAACAATTATTCATATTTTATGTATATAATATATGCCTTTCCTTCACGATTGTCAACAGAAAGACGCCCATTGACGAAATCCCGGTATTTACAAGATTTATCCCCTTTTGATTTGTGAAGAGCTTGGCGTTTTAGCCCGCTAACTATGGATTGAGGACTTCCAGAGCCTTGGAGAGAACGGTATCCTGACCGCTTGAAAAATCCTCGCGCACATTGATTTCCGGTTCTATACCGGCTTCATAGCTGGTACCGCTTCCCGGATGACAAAGGCTGTAGGGCTGGGCAATGTAAAAAGAGGACCCGTCGGGCAAGACGCTCAAGGCCGTTGGTGAGCCACCGCCCATGGTTTTTTCCCCGATTATGGTACCCATCCGGTTATCCTGAAACAGCCCCGCAAAGATATTGGCGGCTTGGTACGTATATGGGTTGATAAGAAGGATGACCGGCTTGTCATAAGAATAAGCGCCTGTTTTGGTCCATACCTTCTTCAATGGGACCAGAGCATCTGCCGTTTTCTGCAAACAGTTGATTTCCAGACTGCTCCCTTCCTTCATAAAGGCTGCAAGCAAGGTTCCAAGGTTTTGGAGCGCGCCGCCTGAATTGAAACGCAGATCAATAATAAGGGCCTTGGTATCCTTAAAATAGTCAAAGGCCGCAGGCAGCTGCGTTAAGAAGCTTTCATTATCACTTGCGAAGGAATGAATTCTCAGGTAGCCCACCTTGCTGTCGAGAAGCTTGTATTCACTTTGGGTAAAGCTCGGGTTTTCATCTAGCTTAGCCTTTAATCCATCCCGATAACGGTTAAGGTTTTCCTTCTCCTTATAGCCAGAGTCGGTTGGAAGGTTTAAGTAAAAGGATATTTTATTGAGATAGGTCTGGTAATTGTTAAGAAGATCAAGCTGCTTTGAGGCGTACATGATGTAATTGAGGTTGGGAAGATTCTTAGATTCCACATCCACCTGGCTGGGGTCCAGCATCGTAGCCTCATGCCCTTCAAGATAGGGGTAATACCTTTGTAGATACTGCTTCAAATAGACGGCTGAGAATCTCAGGATATCGGGCGTAAGCTCATAATCCCCATAGGCCATGAATTTCGACAGCTGTTCGGGGAGACTGGGCAGGTTCGTGGCGCTGTCAATATAATAGCGGCTAAGATCGGGGCACATTGCAAGATCCCCTCTAAAAAAAGCATAATTAAACAGCATTACAGGGAAGTAGATTCTATCCCTATACCTCTGAAAGGACACATTAAAATCCGACAGTCTGGTAACCTGAGAAACATACTCAGGCTGTGCATCAGCACTCTGGAGGCCGACGAAGCTGGGGTCGCCAAGGACCTCGGGCATTAAAGGCGTCACTTTGGTGTTAATGCCGATGCTTCCCGTGCTGACGTCAAAAATGCTTCGCATGGCTTCTTCCGGGCTGGAAGGAAGCTTGAATTTGTCCGGGATTTGTTGATTGATCATCTGAAGCACCTTGACGGCATCCTCCAGAGAGATGTAATCAATGGATTTATATTTAACAAAATAATAGGTGTCAATGGCGGACCCCATCTCAACATCTTTACGCGAGAGACTGCAGCTGTTATCAAAAGCTTTTATTCCTGCGGCGTTAAGCACTATGGCCGAGCCCGTCGTCGAGCTTGTATTGGCTTCACTGCCGGTACCCGGGGCATACATGCTCCTGCTTCTTATAACCAGAGCTATAGTAAAAATAGCAAGAACAGCTATTGCAATATAAATTTTAGTCTTCCTCATTAGACACCTCTTAGAATAGCTTGGAAAAATATGTATCGTGCAATCTATCATACCAAACCCGTATGACAAATTCCAGCATATTTATAGGTGGTCTTGTGACCCAGGGCTTGCGAAGGTCCAACCCCCTGCGTTATCATGAAGTAGCTAACAAGAAATTACCAGGAGGAAGTCTATGAACTTGTTTGAAGCATGCATCACCGGCCACGTCGGTGAGCTGAAAGCCTTAATACAGTCTGGTATAAACTTAAATGTTAAAATCGGTGAGGGCGACACCCCGCTCTGCATCGTCGCAAAATGCAGGCCTGACCTTGTGAAGCTGTTTATCGAGAATGGCGCTGATGTAAACCAGAAGTCAGACAGCAACATCAGTCCGCTCCATTGGGCTGTAGAATACGACAATACAGACGTCGTTACCCATCTATTGGAAGCCGGCGCCAATACTGAGATTACCGACCATAGCGGTGAAACGCCGTTGCACTGGGCCGGCTGGACAGGCCACCACAAAAGCGCTGCCTTGATCATTGCCCACGGCGGTAATATCAAAGCGACTAACACTAGCGGTAAAACCCCTCTGGACCTGGCAAAAATGCAGGAACACACCGAAATGATCAGATTGCTGACAAAATGAACCACCACGGAAACCCTAAATAAATGGGACCTAAGTAAATGAAGCAATAGCTCTTAGCCTATTTCTGACTATAAAAGCCCGCAGCAGGCCTTAAAACTAATAAGCTCCCCTTGACGTTGTACACCTGAAATGGAATTATTCAGGTCGGCAACGGGGAGCTTATTCATCTTTTACTGTATGCGGCTTTAAACTCTGGCTGATGTCAGCATTTAGTCATCACTTCAGGGAGCCTGTGGACCAGCTGTCATCCCTAGATAGCCAAACTTTAGGGAGCAGGCGCATCACCAATTCCATTCAAACCGCTCTATGTCTGTTTCTATGAGCTCTGCGCCGATCTGAACCTCTACGACGTGGAGATCTGTTGTGGCACGGATGGCATGCTTCTGCCCGCGCGTAATGTAGACGACATCTCCTCGTCTGACATTTCTTACATGCCCGTCGATTACCAGGTCACCTGTTCCGTTAACGATGGTCCAAACCTCATCTCGAATGTGATGCAGCTGATAGCTTATGAATTTACCGGCTTTGATAACGATATACTTCGTCAGCGAACAGGTATCCTCGTAGCTGTTATAGTCCAAGACCTTATACTCGCCCCATCTTCGCTCCTCGTACATGGGCCTCTGGTTGAAATCCTGTATGTATTCCTTTAAATAGGAGCTCTGGTGCTTGTCCGAAACCAAAATACCATCGGGGCTTGCGGCAACAACCATATCCTTTGCGCCCATAATAACAAGCGGAATGCCAAGTTCATTGATGGCATGGGTATTTTCGCAGTCGCTGCTCATGGTCACCTTTCCGATGGCCTTGCTTTCCATAACCTCCGTAAGTGTGTTCCAGGTTCCAAGGTCCTTCCAGATACCGACGTATTCCACCATGACAATGGATTTTTCCTTTTCGACGACCTCATAATCAAAACTGATTTTTGGGAGCTCTCCATACTTTTGCTCAACATCTGAGAAGGTTTTGTATTTAATATATTGCTTGAGAATATTTATGATATAGCCCAGCTTAAACGCAAAAACGCCCCCGTTCCAAAGCGCACCGCTGGCTATGAGCTCTGCGGCATAGGCTTCAGAAGGCTTTTCCTGGAAGCGGTCCACGGCATAGACTTTGGGTTCCACACATCCCTTTGGCATGATATAACCGTACTTTTGGGAAGGATATGTAGGCCTTATACCCATTAAGGCAAGATTTGCCGCTCCCGTTTTTATCTGGTGCTCCATATCGATAAGCGTCGTGAAATAATTCATTTCGGCAAAAGGATCAACCGGCAGAACAAGAACCACTTCGTCAAGGGACATGCCCTTTTCAAGGGCAAGATAAGCGCAGGATAACGCTATGGCTGGAAAGGTATCGCGCCTTTGCGGCTCCGAAACAATATCAACAAGGTCATTAAGCTGACTTTTTATAGAGTCTGCCTGTATGCTGCCGGTAGCCACAACGATGTCAGCATTTATCCCGGCTTCTCGAATCTGACTATAGACGCGCTGTATCATAGACTGGGGTTCATTGTCTTTATTCTTAAGGATTTTAAGAAATTGCTTGGAGCGAATCTCATTTGAAAGGGGCCAGAGTCGCTTCCCCGATCCGCCTGAAAGTAAAATGATATGCATGGTGTACCTCCTGTATAAGTACACAAACATTTTATATGAAGTTATCAGGATCAGCAACTGGGAACTTTTTGCCATGATTATGCTGGATCTATCCACTCTATATTCATGCGCTATACTGCACTGGCTTCTCTCCCTCTCCTGCATCTTTCTGTAGTTTAATTTCTTTTCATAACTTTGTTCTTGCTATAAAAAGCTCCCCTCTGTGCAGTCCCTGAATTTTGCTATATCAGGTACCTACTCAAAGGGGAGCTTATCAAAGCCTAATCCCAAAAGGGTATGATAAGATCGGCGCCACTTATGTGCCCATCTTAGAATACGGGCTGTCTCTT
>JAOABT010000217.1 GCA_026418215.1 Clostridia bacterium
CTCGTGGTCATAGGTGATAACACGGAATGAAATATTCCACCCGGATTATCTTTATTAGCACAAGGTAAGGTCTCCACGGTAAAGGGGTCAACGCCCGCATGCCATTGCAGATCGCCCCTGAACCTTAACTCCCAGCATCAGCCCACCACTGGGCGTAGCAAGCCGACACAAGGAACTTCATCGATGTGCCCTTTAACGGATTTTTAGGCCCGTCTTCGAAGCAGGCAGTACTGACTAGGATACTGCGCCATCCTGATGATTTTCTTCTTTGAGAGAATATTATACACCAACCCTTGCTTTTATGCAAATATGATGCCGATGAGGATGCCTAAAGCGGCACCAGAAAAGACTTGTACGGGCGTATGCCCTAAAAGCACCTTGAGTTCCTTGTCAAGCTTGATGTTAGAGTCGTAAACCAATTTATTAAGTACTTCCGCCTGCTTTCCTGCAGCACGGCGGACCCCGGCCGCGTCAGCCATAACAATAAACGCCAACACGGCTGAAATGGCAAAAACGCCGGATTCAAAGCCATATTCAATTCCCAGGGTTGTAGCCAGACACATGGAAATGGCGCTGTGCGAGCTTGGCATACCGCCCGAGGAAACGAACTTTCTGAAATCCACCTTGCGGTGCTGAATGAAATAGACGATAAACTTGATAAGCTGCGCCAAAAACCAGGCAAAAATCGGCAATATAAGGGATCGATTTGAAAATATGCTATCCAGAAATGTCACTTTAATCTCCCCTGAAGTTCGTTATTTGTCTCTCTCCGCAATATAGGCCGCAGTCTTGATTAAAAAATCTGTATGTTTAAGAGGCTTTAAGGCCTCTACAGCCTGCTCGATGGAGGTTTTCAGCAATTCCTTCGCTTTCTTTAGTCCAAGCACCGTGACAAACGTGGATTTATTGTTCTTCTCATCGCTGCCGACAGGCTTACCGATGACGCTGGCGCTGCCTTCAATATCGAGAATATCGTCCTTGATCTGAAAGGCCAGACCAATCTTCTCGGCATATTGGGAGAGGCTGGCCTTTACATTATCCGATGCTTTCAAGAGCTCGGCAGGCGCAAGGATGGAGGCTTTAATTATGGCCCCTGTTTTTCTGGCGTGCATATAGCACAAAAGCTCGTAGGGAATCTGCCTGTTCTCAGACTCCATATCCACAACCTGCCCCGCAATCATACCAGAGGACCCTGCGGCTCTAGCAATGATGAGAGCCGCCTTAGCTCTCCCCTCCGAAAAGCCATCCTGCTGTAGTGTTTCCGCAAGCATCAATTCAAATGCACGGTTTAAGAGAGCATCACCCGCAAGAACCGCCATGGCTTCCCCAAAAACCTTATGATTTGTGGGCTTTCCGCGTCGGAAGTCGTCATTGTCCATGCAGGGCAAGTCATCATGAATCAAGGAATAGGTGTGAATAAGCTCTATGGCGCAGGCAAAAGGCAATACCTTCTCCCTGTCGCCGTCAAGCATATCGCAGACCGCTAAAGAAAGCACCGGCCGGAGCCGTTTCCCTCCCGCCAAAAGGCTGTACTGCATGGCCTCATAGAGCCTTTTCTCGGGTACCTCTTCAATAGCGAGATGCTGCTTAATCCAATGCTCCGCGCATTCGGAGTATTTCAACAGGTCAGCTTGAAAACTCATCATTCAGCCTTCCGGACGGAAATCCTTTTCAATGATGCCGTCCTTTCCTTCAACAAGTATGGTAATGCGTTTTTCAATATCATCAAGGCGTTTATTGCATAGTCTCACCAACGTCACACCGCGTTCAAACATTTTAATGGACTCCTCAAGCGTCAAATCCCCGCTCTCGAGAAGGTTGACAATGCTCTCGAGCTCCAGAGCGGCCTGCTCATAAGGAAGATCCATTCCATCCTCAATCTTTTCCATCGGCTTCTCTCCTTCTATTTCTAACAACCGGCTTATCACGGTAGGCTTGGATTTTACCATCGGCAACCGTTAAGACAAAGCCCTCACCGGGTTTCAGGCTCTTCACAGAGCTTACCACCGTTCCATCGTCCTTTTGGGCCACTGAATAACCCCTGCTGAGAACCGTTAGCGGGCTTAGGGCATTCAGTTTGCCAGCCGCAACCCTTAGGTCGGACTTAAAACGATCGAGTCTGTTTCTGCTCCTTTGCACCAGGCGCTGCTCCAGAACATCAAGCCGCTGACGCTTTTGGTTTACAAGCTCAACAGGTCTTCTCAGGCTTCTTACGTTCTCCAGGCGTTTTATCCGGCTCTTTTCGGCTTTAAGCCTGTGCATGAGCGCTGTGGACAGCCTCTTTTGCGTTCTTGCAAGCCCGTCCTTGAGCGCATTTTTTTCTGGCATAACCAGCTCTGCAGCAGCTGAGGGCGTGGGTGCCCTTAAATCGGCTACAAAGTCTGAAATAGAATAATCGGTTTCATGCCCCACAGCCGAAATAATGGGAATTTCTGATTCAAGAATCGTTAAGGCGAGGGTTTCGTCATTAAAGGGCCAGAGGTCCTCAAGCGAACCGCCTCCTCGGGCAAGAATAATCACATCAACATTTTTAAGCCTATTAAAGACCTTAATTCCCTTTATAAGCTGCGCCGGGGCCTCTGATCCCTGAACGGCGGAAGCATATAAAACGATGCGTGCGTTTGGGTATCTTCTTGTTAGGATTTGTGTGATGTCACGGATCACCGCTCCGGTTGGAGAGGTAACAACACCTATGGCACGCGGAAGAACAGGGATAGGCTTCTTTCGCGATGCGTCAAAACAGCCTCGTGCCTCAAGCTTTTGCTTTAATTGCTCAAAGGCCAAATACAGCGCACCTGTTCCGGCCGGCTGCATTTCATCTGCATAGAGCTGGTAGGTCCCACCCAGTGGATAAACCGACACATAACCCCTTAAAATGACCTGCATGCCTTCCTCCGGCCTGAATTTAAGCCGGATGTTCTGTGTTTTAAACATAACGCACTTGATGACTGCAGTTTCATCCTTCAATGAAAAATACATGTGACCCGAGGTATGATGCTTGTAGTTCGAAATCTCACCGGTTACCCAAACATGAGAAAGCAGCATGTCGTTATCAACAAGCTGCTTCATATAACCGGTTAATCCTGACACAGTGAGCGTCCTATTCATGGCTTCCTCCAAAGGTCAGCTTTCGGGATTCAAATCCGTATAGACCTTCCCGAGGACCCCGTTAACAAACGTTTTAGATTGCTCTCCGCTATATTTCTTGGCCAGTTCCACGGCCTCGTTAATAGAAACATTGGCTGGCACATCCTGGCGATATTTCATTTCATAGCAGGAAAGCCGCATGATGGCAAGATCTACCTTTGGCATGCGCTGAACAGTCCAGCCCTTTGCATGGAGCGCAATCAGGCTGTCCAGCTCTTCCTGCTTTTCCATGACACCTTTGACCACGTCGAGCATATATTCCTTATCCGTCGCTTCGACAATCTGCTGCTCATCCAAATAACGATCAATTTGCTCCTGCGTATCATCCTTCTGGATTTGAACCTGATAAAGCAGCTTCATGGCATTCTCACGGGTCTCTCTTCTTCCCAAGGGGCTTCCCTCCGTATCTTAAAAATCAAAGTTCATAATTTGTTTGCACTTCCGATTATAACCACGCTAGGGCTTCTGCGCAACATAAAAAATTCGTTCTTCCTTGGGGCCCGGCCGCTTAAAGCTCAAATTTCCGTAGGTGCCAAGCCATTTGAGCCCTGCAGAGGTCAGGGCCTTTTTAATCTCCATCGGATAATATGCCCGTTCTTCGTGGGTTTCATCAAAACGTTCGTAGAGCCCGTCGGGATTCTTTAAAAAGAAGGTCAGGTCGAAGGTGGTGCACTTACGTCGACTGTCATATGTATTGCTCCAAATCCAGGAGGTCTCCTCATCGAGCTCATAGAAGGTTTCGTTCCCAAGCACAGTCGAGAGCTTATAAAAGCTGTTGAGGTCGAAAATGAACAGCCCGCCTGGATTGAGATAATTGTGTACCAGCTTGAAGACACATTTGACGTCTCGGAGAGAGGTCAGGTAATTCAAGGAATCCAGCATGCAAAGAACAGCATCAACGGTTCCATAGAGCTCAAATTCCCGCATATCCTGATTAAGGAACAGAATATCCGTTCCTTTCTCCCTGCTTTTTTCTGATGCCCTGAAAAGCATGTCCGGGGATAAATCGACCCCTATCATATCATACCCCCGTTGGGCCAGCTCGATGGCCAGGCTGCCTGTACCGCAGCCCAGCTCAAGAACCAGCTTGGGGTCCTTCTCAAATTTAAGAAAGGCTGATTGAATATAATCAGCCCACTTAACGTAGTCAATATCGTGCGTTAATCTGTCATAGACCTCTGCAAAGCGTGTGTACATCATTTTCAATCTCAGACAGCTGTAGATTTCCTTTTCCTTGAAAGAAGACCGCCAATGCGTCCCGTTTCCTTTGCATTCAAGCTTTTCCAGCCCCCCGACTGAATTTTGTCCAGAAGGCCGAGCTCCTTGGCTATCTCCAGCTTCAGCTGCTCATCTTTCTTTTGCATATTCATCACCCCATGGCTTAGTATTGCCAACCCTATCCATGGGTATTCAAGCCTTATAAATTACTTCATCTTTTTTATGACCTCTTGGATGGCGATCTTGAGCTGATTATCCTTATCATGCGGAATATCCTCAATAGCCGTTGTTTTGAACTGGTCATTCAACTGAATCTCGATGTCAGGCATAACGCCGATACCGTGAATACATTTGCCGGAAGGTGTAAAGTACCGGGCAATGGTATACTTAAGGCCGCCGCCGTTGGAGAATCTGTTGTCGATAGACTGCACAAGACCCTTACCGAAGGTTTTTGTCCCTACCAGCGTACCCTTGCCATAATCCTTGATGCACGCGGCCAGAATTTCCGAGGCGCTTGCGCTGTAGCCGTTAACCAATACGCTTAAGGGCATATTGAGCTCACGGGCATCCGAATACTCCTCCTCACGGTTCTTGTTGCGGTCCTCGGTGTATACGATCAGGCCCTTCGGAACAAGCCTGTCACAAATCTTCACGACCTCATTGTAATCGCCGCCGGGATTATCGCGGACATCAATAATAAGACCTTTTGCGCCTTGTGCAAGCAAGCCGTTAAGCTGCACTTCAAAATCCTTGTCTATATCCTCGTCAAACTGCTTGATGCGAATATAGCCTATTTTATTATCGAGCATTTCACTGGAGATATAGGAAACATTGATGGGCTTTCTTTCAAGGTCAAATTCCTTATAGTCCTTGATGCTCGGACGGAAGACCGTAACATGCACCTTGGTGCCCGGAGCGCCCTTGATCTTCTTGATGATCAAGTCTGCATCCTTTATAGGTGTGACATCCTCGTTGTTGACCTTGACAATCTTGTCATCCTTTATAATACCAGCAGCTTTGGCCGGCGAATCAGGGAAAACATCCGCAACGGTTAAGAGGCTGTTCTCGTCCATATGGACCGAGATACCGATGCCCACATAGTTACCCGAGGTATCCTCCAGGAACTGTTTCATTTCATCGGGAGTATAATAAACCGTGTAGGGGTCCTTCGTTCCTGCAGCCAGGCCCTTGATGGCCATGCTGAGTGAATTGCTGAAATTGACGGGCTCATAATAACGCGTACCCAGAATATTCTTGACACGGTTAAAAGCCCGAACCGTTTTCATATCCACCTGATCCTCATCAAAAAACAACGCGAGCTGCGGCTTGAACCAATCGTTCAAGGGCTTGGAGGTAAACACATCCCAGGAAACCAATCGGACAACCGAGAAAAAATAACCAAGGAAGAAGGAACCGATAAAGCCTATGAGAATAAGGCTGATGACCCATACTTTAGTCCGTCCGTTTTTCATGCAAGCACCCTTCTTTTTGTAAAATCACATTCTATTCTACATCCTATGAAGCAATTTTTCAAACCATGTATCTGACCCGCGCCAAGGAACTTGTCTAACAAAAAAGGATATCCTTTAGGACATCCTTTTAGTCTTTTTACTTCTTTCCCTTTACGTAATTAACGGGGTTCTGGCGTTCACCATTTTTTCGGACCTCGAAGTGAAGATGCGGACCGGTTGAAAGTCCGGTGCTGCCCACCTTGGCGATAACGTCGCCGGCCTTGACCGTCTGCCCCTCCTTAACGAGAAGGCCTCCGTTCTTGATATGCAGGTAAAGCGTCGCGATTCCGCCGCCATGGTCGATGATGATGGTGTTACCTGAGCCGCCGCTTCTCCAGCCCGACCAGATGACCTTGCCGC
>JAOABT010000292.1 GCA_026418215.1 Clostridia bacterium
AGATGTGTATAAGAGACAGAGATCAAGCATACGGCCCTGTCCAAGAACCTGCTTGCCGAAGGCGCCCTCAAGGCTGCAGCCTTCCTGGCCGGCAAGGCACCGGGCTTTTACAAGATGGCGGACATTTTTCAGGAGTAAGAACGCTTCGGAAGCGCCGCCTTGATGATGATTCCAGTTCTATTTATTGTTTTTTTGGTTCAAGTATCTTGCACCGTGTTTGAGTTGTTTTGACATTAAAACGTTTCATTCAGCCAGACACCAACCCGGTTATTCACCATCAATACAATCGTTTAAGATAAAGTAAAAGGGATCTTACCGGTGAGGCAAGATCCCTTATCCTTATTTAGTTAAGATGCAGTGTAGCCTGCAGTAATGATGCTGATGTCACATATAAAAATTGAAGTGAGCATCTAAGAGAACCTTAATTTTTTATCTTTGCTTCCAACAAGCCTTGATGGCTCACAACCAATACATAATAATCCGAGAGGAAACTCTATTTTAGCATATATAGTGGCTTAAAAACTGAGTTTTGTGACTATTCTCAAACAATCAATAAAAAAACTGATTAACTTTCCCTTTCCACCTTGCTTTCCTCGACCACCGGTTGAGCGGGCCTCAAATACTTATCAATGGTAGGATTAATGAAGAAATTGATAACAAGCCCCGGCAGCGTAAAGCCTAGAAGAAGGTAATACACGTAAACAATCAGCAGGCTCAGTATCGTAGCGGTAAGCTGGACAATGAGGAGCGGTCCGATGATGAGAAGGCCGCAAAGAATCAGAACCAGCAGGTTCGGTATAAACTTGGCAAAAGCAAATAGAAAGGCATTTTTATATAAATCCTTGAGTCTTAAGCTGTAGCTGACCATCATGGGATACAAATAAAGGCACATCATCAGGAAAATAGCGAATACCACGATTGAAAGGCCGTTGGCAATGGGAAAAAGGATGCTTGATCCAACCTTCAGGCTGGAATAGAGATAGAGATCAATGATCAGAAAAACAATGATAAAAAGGTTAATGAAGGTCACTGCAAGGCCCTGCTTGAGATTCTCCTTCATTTTCTCCTTAAAGTCCATCCATGAAAAGACGGGAAGCTCGTAGGAAAAGCATCGCATGAGGTAAGTGAGGCCTGCCTGAGCCGGGCCCACGCTCACAACCGGAATAGCCATTAGCAGCATCATAATTGGAAATGCGCTCATAAACAGCACGGCCAGAATGTCGGTCTGCGTGCCCGTATTAACGATGTTCGGAAGAAAGAGCTGAACCATATAAGCACTAATTACCAATGAGACCAGAACAGCAGGAAGATTACATAGAAGGTACATCAAATTAATACTGATGAGCTTCCAGAACTTTCTGACCAGCACCTGGGAAAATATCTTCAAACCACTTCTGTCATCCTCCAGTTGTTCCTCTGGAGCAGCTTCAAAAATTTTTTCTTGCGCCATGTTGTTACCTTGCCTTTTTGCAGTCTCACGTGTGTTAACTCGTGTTAACGTCCATTATAACACAGAAAAAGTGTGGTAAACATGAACCTTTTGTAAATTCCATTATTCGTAGGTATAAGCCACTTCATCCTCCATAACGGCGTATTGGTCCAGCATACCGACGAAAACCCGCACAACTTCAGCATCAAATTGGGTTCCGGAGCCGCCCGTGAGCTGGTTAACAGCATCATTGAGCTGAAGCTTCGAGCGGTAATGCCTGTCCGACATCATGGCATCGAAGGCATCCGCAACCGACACAATTCTGGCCAAAAACGGAATCTGATCCTTGATCAGCCCTTCGGGGTAGCCCTTCCCGTCAAGCCTCTCATGGTGATACTTCACAATAGGCACAACATCCTTGAACATGGAGATAACCGACAGAATACGCGCACCTTTCATGGGATGCTTCTTGATTTCATCATATTCCTTGAGGCTTAGCTTTTCACTCTTGAACAGGATATCGTCGGCAATACCCATTTTCCCGACATCGTGGAA
>JAOABT010000467.1 GCA_026418215.1 Clostridia bacterium
ATATTGGTTATTGCAGTGCCAACGGCCTAATCTCAGGTGATTTCAAGCAATTTAATCCTGTAGCCTTTATCACTGACAGGGATTTTCTTAAGCTGTTGCTTGCAGCAATGGATTACCGCGAGGGAGTGGATTATACCACCGAAGTCTCTTCTGTCTTTGATAAAGCCAAGGAGCTCGGGCTGATCAATCTTTCCTATTACATCCAGCATATGAACAAAGAGATTTACACAACACGCTCCAGTGCTGTAGAGCTTTTTTATACAGCGCTGAAGCTCAAGTGCAAAACCGGCATTACCTTGAGCCAAAAGCTGATCAATGAAGGCGTTGTCACGCGTAAACAGGTTGCAGCTTTGGGCCTCGCCGAAGACACGGTTCTCTCTGATATTACAAAAATTAACAACCTCGATCTTAATCGTCTTGAGATCAAATTCAACGAAAATATCACCGATATTTCCGCCCTAAAGGTATATGCAAAGGATAATGCCAATGATGTGTTTGAGAGCAGGATGGAGTCCCTGATGGGCGATACGCTGGTTATTACCACCGCCGGCCTTAACCCTGCCAAGGATTATACGCTGGAGCTAACAGGCGTTCAGGACGAGAAGGACAATGTCATTGAGAAGGTTTCAAAGAATTTTAAAGGCTTTGACACCAAGGAGGTCAACTCCAATTTCTTCAAAATAAAGAAGATAGAGGCCGTCAGTGCAAGAACCCTGAAGGTATATTTTACTCAGCCTGTAAACCTCAATAGCGAGGTTTGTCTTTATTATTCCATTATCAAGGATAATATGGTTATTGCAGACGGAAAGCAAGGGGCAGTGAAAGCAGGTCTGTTAACTACTGAAAATAATGCGGTTCTGTTAACGCTTAACAGTGATCTTGTTGGTGACACCTTGTATACCCTCACTATCGACGGCAATATGATGAGCGCCTACGGCACAAGAATGAACAATGGCCTGGGTGACAGCATGCGTTTTCTTTCTGTGGGCAACGAAGCTTTAAAATTTGAAATGCGGCAGATTGTGGCTATGGATAAGAAGACGCTTTTTGTGGTCTTTAGCAAGGAAGTCAATCCCTTCCTGGCCCAGCAAATTTTCAATTTTTATGTTACAGATGAGGCTGGAAATCCTATTCGTATTAGTAGCACAGCGGTAGATCATCTGGGCACAGGTGTTTATATCAGCCTTGGACAGGATATTGAGAAGAGCAAGAAATATTACCTTACCATTAACAATTTGAATGACATTACCAAGCAGGAATTCATATCTGAGGAACGCTACGCCTTCCAAGCGGATTTTAGCTCCCTTGAAGCCTTCAATGTCAACGGCATTAATGTTATTGACATGCAAACCGTTGAATTTAGCTTTAATAGACCCTTAGACCCGGTAGCTGCACTAAGGCTTTCATCCTATACCATCTGCCGCTGGGGTGGCTATAACAGCATGAATCCTGAAAAAATTCTATATAACCCTAATAAAGAACCGAATAAGGTTAAATTGTTTTTCTCTAAGAATACATCAATTAATTGGCAGTACGATTACGAACTCAGAATTGACAGCAATATGAAGGATTATTTGGGCAACACTGTCAGCATTAGCGGCGTCCGGTTCAGCGGGTCAAGCACTCAACAAGCCGATAATAAAATTGACAGCGTGGTACCTGTTTCCAACGATTCCGTAAAGGTGACGTTCTCCAAAGAAATTGCTTATAATGCTTCTAACCTGGCTCTTAACAATTTTGCACTTGAGTATAGCTATAATAGAAACAGTGTCAGGAAAATTCCCGCCAGCGTTGTTTTTGTAGATGAAAAAACTGTGATTCTGAGGTTTGACATCCTTGAGTTTAATACATCCTACAAGGTCAAAATTGCCAATCTGCAGGACTTTTCGGGAAACACTTTAAAAAATGCTGAGAAGACTTTTGAACAAAAGGCAGAGTAAAATACAGGACATTTAAGAGGGCCATTTGCATTGACCGCATCTCATGATTGGAATACTGTTGTCAAGCATGAGAGCGGCACAGGCAAAGGCCCTTTTATTTCAAATCTACGATTCTTCATTTTCTATAAAACGTGATCATTGTTAGATAGCCAAAAGCTAAAAGAAAACCCCGTAGAGAAAACGGGGCGTAGGGTGTGACTTCTAGGCTATTAAAGTTTTAGTTTACTTATAAATAATATGTTATCGTGTATCAAATGCGGTAAAGCCTTCAGGTATCTGATTTATTGTATATTCGATTTTAGCTCAATCCGGTTATTTAGTCATCGGCTTCATGTCCATGTTGGGTTTCATGTCCATATTGGGTTTCATGTCCATATTGGGTTTCATATCCATGTTGGGCTTCATGTCCATTGGGCGCATGTCCATATTAGGCATCATATCCATATTGGGAGCCATATTCGGTGTCATAGGGGCATTGGGCTTGATGGCAGGGAAAAACTTTTTGCTGGCCTGAAGCTCCTGAATGATTCTAAGCGCTTCTCCAAATCTCTGGTAATGTACGACCTCGCGTTCTCTTAGGAAACGCAGGGGATCGATAACATCAGGGTCATCAGCCATCTTGATCAGATATTCATAAGTGGCCCTGGCTTTTTGCTCGGCTGCAAGGTCTTCATTCAGATTGGCAACAGGGTCACTCATGGATTCTATGTAAGCGGCTGTAAAGGGAACGCCATTGGAATCCGAAGGATATACGCCTCTTCCGTGAATGGCAAAAACAGAACCGTATCCCAGCTTCTCAAGCTCTTCGGCCGAAACATTGTCAACAAGCTGGTGCACCATGCTTCCAATCATCTCAAAGTGCGCCATTTCTTCAGTGCCGATATCCGTCAATATTGCCTTGCTTTCCTTGTTTGGCATGGCAAAGCGCTGGCTTAAGTATCTCAAGGATGCGGCAAGTTCGCCATTGGGGCCGCCCGATTTAATGTTTTTATAGTCTCTGAAACTATCTGATAATACCATTTCACAGCACACCATCGACATGGGGTGCTTTTTATTTTGAAAGGATGTGAAATATATGAGCCTCTTCATCGATGAGGAAACAAGTTGTGAGAAAATGAGCTTTGAAGAATTCCAACAGAAAGTCTTGGCTACAGTGAGAACGAAAAACCATATGGATTTGGTTAATTCATGGGAGAAGCATATTATTTTTAAGGAATTGAAATCGGGTACAGCGCCTTCGTCTGACATAAGATTATTTTATGCCACAGTTTACTATGCAGACGAAATATTCAGGAAAGATGAATTTAAGGTCAAGATATACAATTTTAAATACCATGAACACGATGATTACCGTAGATTTAGTTGCACTGAAGGTGATCTGTACAAAGAAGAGCTCCAAGCCATTACGAGAATTTCTAATTGTTTTAGTCGCAACAAGGGAAGATTCTTTGATTGTACCCTGGATGATTACCAAAAAAGATATGGTGAGGCGAGTTTTACAAAAGATAAGGAACTATAAATAGCATCCAGGAGGGTGCTTTTGTTTTAGTTTGAAAGGAGAATAACTATGTGTAAAGTAATTGCCATTGCCAACCAGAAGGGCGGCGTTGGGAAAACTACATCTACTGTCAACATCGGGGCGGGCTTGGTGAATAA
>JAOABT010000507.1 GCA_026418215.1 Clostridia bacterium
CTCGTGGGCTCGGAGATGTGTATAAGAGACAGGGTGAGATCAAGCTCCCAATTCATCCTATAGGGGGCTTGATCCTTTGTATAGGTAGAATATCCACGGATTCCTCGGTCGCCGACGTTCGAAGGTGAGCAAGCGTAAGGAACCGTACGGGCGCTAAGGAGTTGAGCAAGCGTAGGAACACGGACACTAAGGAGTTTAGAAGGTTCTAAGGAACTGTACGGGCTCTATATGAGTAATAACAATCGGTTTTCCACTGTAACGAATCTTACGGACTCTATTTCCGCTACATATGGCTACTTCCTTCCTTTTCCTAGTAAATAGGGCATCCTCAATTCCTTACATGACAAAAATATGAGATATAGGCTACTTAGTGTCTTTTCAGAGAGTGTCGATTAATTCAAAGCTTACTTTCAGCCAGAATATTAATATAATCAGTAGTTTTCTTTAGTTTTTTCTTGTTTTCTCCCAAATACTACCTCATTCATAGTATAATATTGTTATCGATGAAGGGGGCGTTACGGGTGAAACAGGTGCGTTACAAACAATTGGATCAAATGTCATTTGCCGATCTCGAGGTATATTCTGTCTTGCCAGAGCATCCGGTTTGGAGTCGCGCGGCCGAAGTGCTGGATTTCAGTTTTGCTGATGAAATCTGTGCACATCTCTACTCAGGTCGCGGGCCTAGGCCATATGCCCCCTCTCTCAAACTGAAACTGCATATCGTTCAGCGCTATTACAATTTGTCCGACCGTGAGATGGAGGAACGGGTCATTGGTGACTTGTTTATTAAGCGGTTTTTAGGCTTACCCGTCGCATTTACGGGATTCGATCACAGCACGATTGGTCTGGATCGTGAACGTATGGGTTCCGTGCTGTTTGACGCCTGTCATCACTACATTCTTGCTCAAGCTAAACAAAAGGGACTCTGGGGCGATAACAAGGACATTTGGTTGGTGGACTCATTTCATACAAATGGTCATGTTTCACAGTTATCGGCTTACCGGCTGATTAAGCAAGCAATAATCCGGGTGATCAATCATTTGAAACGGGTACACCGCGTGCTGTACCGACAGCTGGAGCGAGAACTGAACCTACAGCCGCTAACAGCCAGACTATCGGAGAAGCCTACTCCGGAAGATCTAGTGGCCTCCTTCAGTCGGTTGGTTGTACTGGCTTACGGACTGCTGCACTGGTTTGAAAAGGAGACGGTCCGTCCGGTTTTCTGGTCTTGGAAAGAACGTGATCGACAGCTTACATCCTTAGAGAGACAGGCAGTTCTATTCCAGATTCTTACCGAAAATACGATGCCGGGAGATTCCGATGACCCCGATAGCGCGTTCAGAAAACGTCCCCGCAATGAGCGGCCAGGCAACAGATTGCTAAGCAGCATGGACGTGGATGCGCGTGTGAGCAAGAAAAGGACTGTCACGTTCAGAGGGGACAAAATTCAAGTGGTTACATCTGCCCTCCATAATTTGGTACTTGTGGCTGAACCGATTCCGGGTAATGAGAGCGATGGGGATCGGTTACAAGAGTTGCTCCAGACGGTACAGCGAAAGCACCGTGTGAAGCCCGCCGTTGTCGTAGCCGACTCTGCATACGGCCGTGGTTACCATCGTCGTGATTTGAAGGCAGACGGCATTTTGCTTGCAGCCCCACTGCATGCCGTTGGCGACAATCATACCGGTTTATACTCTAATGATAAATTTCATTATGACCCAATAGCCGATACGATTACCTGCCCCGCCGGGCTGATCACCAACAAGAAAAACTACAACTCGCAGCTCGAAGGAAGTCAGTACAGCTTTCCCAAAAAATTTTGCCTGGCATGCAGTCAACGGGAGCAATGTACGACCAGCGAACATGGTCGAAGAATATTTATTAGTGAGTATTACAACGAATTTCAAGAAGCCAAAGCGTTCAACGAGACGGCGCAGGCCAGACAGCTTTTCAAATTGCGTAATTCTGTTGAGCGTAAGAACAACGAATTGAAAAACCATAACGGTCTCGGTGACGCCCGTACCCACACTAGGGAAAGGCGTCGTGTGTATGCGAAAATCGTAAGCATCGTTGTTAACCTAAAGCAATTCGTGAAACAAAGTAACCGGCTGACATTGGGGTTTGTTCGAAAGAGACCCCCTTGTTCCCGTATGACCATATTACACACTTTGTGAGTAAGGGTGGAACAAGAAGCCCTTACCAGGCACTTCTTGTCCGCCCCTCATCCAAGATTCCCTCCATTTAATGGGAGGGGCTATTGCAGGTTAAATTTAATCGACACTCTCGTACAGTTCTCTAAAGCCTCCCCAACAAGGATGGCGATGATTATCTGGATCAATTTTTCTGAGAGGTGAGTTTCCTATGAGGATAGAAAGCTTCAAAACCGTAACGCAGGTTACCTTCTTCCCCCGGCTTTTCCCGGTCAACGTCTATCTGGTGGAGGAGGAGGACGGCCTCACCCTGATCGACGCCGGTATCCCTGTTAGCGCCAAGGGCATCCTGGCCGCTGCCGCCGCTATCGGCAAGCCGATCGTCCGGATCGGCTTGACCCATGCCCACAGCGACCATGTGGGGGCGCTGGACGCGCTGGTCCGCCAGCTCCCCGGCGTGGAGCTGGCCGTCTCGGACAGGGATGCCCGCCTCCTGGCGGGCGACCTGTCCCTGGACCCGGGCGAGCCCGCCGACAAGCTTCGCGGCGGCTTGCCCAAGGGGCTGAAGTCGCGTCCGACGCGGCTTCTTCAGCCAGGGGACCGGCTCGGCTCCCTGGAGGTCATCGCCGCGCCGGGGCATACCCCGGGGCACGTCGCTTACCTCGACGTGCGCTCCCGGGTGCTTCTGGCCGGCGACGCCTTCCAGGTGCGCGGCGGCGTGGCCGTGGCGGGAACCATGCGGCCATGGTTCCCGTTCCCGGCCTGGGCCACCTGGCACAAGCCGACGGCCCTCGCCAGCGCCAAGGCGCTAGCCGCCCTGGGGCCCGCCTGCCTGGCCGTAGGCCACGGGCGGCTTCTACGCGAGCCCGCCCAGGCTATGGCCCGTGCCATCGCCGAGGCGGAAGCCCGCCTCGCGAAGGGAGGCTCCGCCCATGGCTAGAGCCGGCCTCGAATACGCCGCCGTCATCCGTGCCGCCGCCGATATCGCCGATGCCGAAGGGATGGGCCAGGTGACCCTGGCCTCCGTGGCGGCGGCGCTGCAGGTGCGGACCCCGTCCCTCTACAACCATGTAGAGGGTTTGCCCGGTCTGCGCAGGGGCTTGGCTCTCTACGGGGTCCGGGAGCTGGGCAGCGCCATGGGCAAGGCGGCCATGGGCAGGTCCGGCGCCGAGGCCATCCGCGCCGTGTGCCATGCCTACGTCGGCTTCGTCCGAGCCCGTCCCGGGCTGTACGAAGCCTGTATCAGCGCCCCGGACCCATCGGATGCGGCGCTCGAGCAAGCATCGCGGGAGGTAGTGGACATCCTCCTTCGGGTGCTGGCGTATTACCGCCTGGAAGGGGAGCAGGCCCTCCATGTCGTGAGAGGGCTACGCAGCCTGGTCCATGGCTTCGCTTCCCTGGAGTCCAAGGGCGGCTTCGGTCTTCCCTTGGACAGGACCGACAGCCTCGAAGGGCTCATAAGCCTCTTCATAGCGGGACTTCATGCCTTGTACATTCCCGGAAAGAAGGAATGAGGCAAGCTGACAACCACATACATATAGGCGACTATGTGTTGTGGGGTGTTTCCGATGTATCCATTGATAAGACAGGAACTGGAAGTGACGCAGTGGATCCGAAGCTTCTTGCCCCCCGGTGCCGAGCCGATCATGACGGGCAAGCCTGTGCAGCGTCCCGCTCTCTTGGTCGCCGACCTGAACGGCGACGG
>JAOABT010000535.1 GCA_026418215.1 Clostridia bacterium
CTCGTGGGCTCGGAGATGTGTATAAGAGACAGGGGATATCATCATCACTGATGTTGTTCCAGTCTAAAAGGTGCCAAGGAGCATCCATCTGCACGGCGAGAAGGGGTGTGATGCCTTGTTCTTCCTTCAGGACTCTTTCAAAGTAGGGTTCGAGGTCGGACAGCTGCTTGATGGTGGAAACGTCGATGCCGTATTTCTTAACAAGATCTGTCTTTAAGAGAAGACCCCAGTTGTGAACCTTTTCCTTGTTACAAGGAAGCGCATAATTAACACCATTGATCTGGGTTGCGTTCATGAAGTCCTTACCGAGAATCTGTTCAATGGCAGGGTTCTTGGCAAGATAATCATTAAGGGGCTTGAAGTAACCGTTAACGGCATTGGTTCTGTAGTTGGCAGCCCAGTTGGAGGTAAAGACGATATCAATCGGGTCGCCGGCAGCCAGCATCGGGTTGATTTTGGGGGTATAGGTATCGCCCCAGCCGAAGCATTCGTACTTCAAGGTGATGTTGAGCTTATCCTTCAGGTACGCGTTTACGGCATCCTGAATGGCGGTCATGTCTTGGCTGTCACCAACACAGTAGAAGGTAAGGGTTACATTGTCCTTGGGTACATCAGAGGCCTGCTGGCTTGGGGATTCGCTTGGAGCAGCAGAGCTGGCCTGGGGTGTGGCTGTGCCTGCAGCCGGGGTTGTGGTTTTACCGCAGCCTGAAATCACAAAAGCGAGGCACAGGAGCAGGGTGAAGACTTTGAACACTTTGGATCTGAGCTTCATAAGATTTCCTCCTCTTTTTATTAACCATTTATCTGATCCGGATTATTCCGGAATCATCCTTTTACAGCACCGATGGTCAAGCCCTTGATGAAATACTTCTGGAAGAAGGCGTAGGCGAAGATGATAGGACCGATGGACAGGACTGCAATAGCCATTCGTGCGCTTTCTCCGGGAAGATCGGCCAATACCTTGCCGGCTTCCGAGAAGTTGGCGCTGCCGCTTGTGAGGAACTGGATGTTGGACAGGGTTTGATACATCAAGTATTGGATGTTGTAAAGCTTACGCTCGGTCAGGAACACCAAAGGCAGATACCAGTCATTCCAGTAGCCGAGGCAGCTTAAGAGGCCGATGGTGGCTATACCGGGCTTTAAGAGAGGCAGCACGATTGAGAAGAAGGTTCTGAATTCTCCCGCTCCGTCAATCTTGGCCGATTCCATAAGCGACTCGGGAACCGTCGTCTTGATGAAGGTTCTCATGATCATGACGTACCAGGCATTCATGAGGTACGGAACAATGAGTATCCATATGGAATTTCTAATTTGAATGAGCTGGGAGTACACCATAAACCAGGGAACCAAACCGCCGCCGAAGATCATGGTAAAGAAGGCCAGGAACGAAAAGGTGTTTTTGTAGCGGAAATTACTTCTTGCAAGCGGGTAGGCATAAAGCGTGATGACCGAGATGCTCATTGCGGTTCCCAGTACGGTTACCAGGATGGATATGCCATAGGCTCTTAAGATGGCGTCGCCCGCGCTTAATATGTATTCAAAGGCTTTAAGGCTGAATTTCTGCGGAATCAGGTTGTAACCGTTGAGCAGGATTTCCTTCTCATCGGTGAAGGAGATGGCCACAACCAAAACAATAGGCAGTACACAAATAATCACAAGTAGAATAAAGAAGATATTGAGGATTGTATGGGACACAGGCGATATTTCATTGATGCTTCGAAATGTCTTTTTCATGTTATTCCCCCCTTAGAATAAGGCTTTCTCACTGTCGATCCTTCTCACGATCAGATTGGCCGTAAAGACTGTGATACAGCCAAGGATCGCCTGATAAAGGCCTGCAGCGGATGCCATGCCAACGTTGTTGGAGTTTCTGAGGGCGCGGAATACATAGGTATCAATAACGTCCGTGACCGGATAGAGCGTTCCCATGTTCTTTGGCACATTGTAGAAGAGGCCGAAGTCTGCGTTGAAAATACGACCGACTGCCAGGAGTGTGAGGATGATCATCAACGGCTTTAGAAGCGGGAGCGTGATGTGCCAGACGGTCTGCCACTTTGTTGCTCCGTCGATGGCTGCTGCTTCGTAATATTCACCGTCGATGCCCACAATGGCTGCCAGGTAGACGACGATGTTATACCCCGTATATTTCCATAGCTGGAACAGGATGATGATGCCTGGCCAATATTTGGGCTCGAAGTACCAGTTGACTGCATCAAGGCCTAATGGCTGCAAGATGGAACGATTCATAAAGCCATTTTCAAAGCTGAAGAGCGAATAAGCCAGGTAGCTGACAACAATCCATGAAGGGAAATACGGCAGGAACAATGCGCTTTGATAGAACTTGCCGAGGAACTTGTTCTTGATTTCATTGAGGCCGATAGCCAGCATAACCGGAATGATAAGACCTAATGCGATAAAGACAAGGTTGTAAAGGATGGTATTTCGCGTTACCGTGAAGGCGTTGGGCGTTTTGAAGAAGAACTCGAAGTTCTTGAAGCCCACAAACTTGCTGGTTAAGATACTGTTTAGGAAATTGTCATTGAAACGGTAACGCTGGAAGGCCATAACTACGCCAAACATCGGGATGTAGTTATTGATCAAGAGGACGAGCGCTCCCGGCAGGAGCATCAGGAAAAAGGGAACATCATTTCTTAGCTTTCTTTTCATAGTCACAACACCCTACTTTTGATCTCTCTGTTTTCTTTATTTCCTACACTCTCATCATAAGGGTTGTGAACGCGCGTTTAAATGGAACGGGTTGCGCTTAGGTTTCCGCTTTTGTCATCTTGGGAATAATGCGAAACGCAAAATTTTACAACAAAAAAAAGCACCAAGCGAAACCGCATGGTGCAAGAATTCTATTTGTTTATGAGATTAAGCCCTGCAAATGAAAAGACTGAGTATAAAGACTCGAATTTGAAAAGAGGCTGACCTAACATCCTTATGCCACTGCTACATCAATAATGCCTGTATGGCCATAAGGGAACCGGCATTTTGCTTAAGCTTCAAACGGCAATACGGCAACATCCTATGACTAAATAAAGAAGAGCATCTCTATCAATGCTTGAGAGACTCCTTGTACTCGGTAGGCGTTACGCCCACATACTTCTTAAAGAGCTTTGAAAAGTAATGGGGGTCATTAATACCGATGGCATCGGCCACCTCATAGGTTTTGTAGCGGATGTCCTTTAAAAGCTCCTTGGCCTTTTCGATGCGGATTTCGTTGAGATAGTCGACAAAATTCTTGCATAGCTCCTTTTTGAACATACGGCTTAGGTAGAAGGTGCTGACATAGAGCTTATCGGCCACATCATTAAGGGTAAGCGGCTCCTGATAATGCTCTTTTAAGTACTCAACCGCATTCTTTAAAAGAAGCTTCATGCTTTTATGATTATAGCTGTATACATTCTCAGCGGCCTTACGTGCAGCTTCCCTGAGAATATCGTTCAAGTCCATGATGTTCTCGCAGCTCTCCACCATGGGGTATAAGCTCGTGAGCGTCTGCCCCTCAAAATGCCCTTCTCCGCTTATAAGGGTCTGGCGGATGGTGTTGATGGTGAACAGCGTATTTAAGTAAAAGCTTTTAATGGAAGCCTTCTGGTCCGGTCTGAGGCCCTTGACATAAGCGCCAATGGTTTCAACCGTCTCCAGAGCGCTTTCCTGATTTCCCGCTTTAATCTGGTCTAGGAGCTGCTTCTGTTTTTGTTCCAGCAGTGAGTGGTCTTGAAGCCTGAAAAAGCCCTCCATATCCTGATAGGCAATAATAGCGTTGCCTCCCAGATAGAAGCGGTGTTCAAGAGCGGTCTGGCACTCCCGGAACTTCACCGGAAGGTCCTTGTAGCCCGTCCCTATTGAACTCAGAGCTATGGATACGGTAAAGCTGAAACAGTTTTCTATCATTTCCTGCAGATACGTCAGCTTCTTATGTAAAAGCTCTGCATTAAGCTCCTCCCCTCCCGTGGGTTTGGCCACAAAAAGGAGCCATCTGCTGTTGAGAGGGGTTGAAAGGAACGAAAACTCGTTGGAGAGGACTTCCTCCAAGGTTCCAATCATACCGAACTGGTAAAGCTGGAGGGCGTAGCTGTCCTCGTTTCCCTGGCTTTCATTGTCTATAATGCCCATGATAAAGGGTCCAAGGGTCAGTCCGAAGCGCTCCATCTGCTCCTCTATATCCGAGTCATTCATATAAAGGCCATAAATCAAGTTGTACAAAAGCTTTTCCCTAAGGAGCGGAATATTCTTCTCATAGAGCTCCTTGAAATGCTGAAGCTCGGTATTTTTATGCTGATCCTGCTCAAGGGTCTGAACGGCTCTTTGCACGACCTTTGTCAGCTCTCCGATCTTTGTGGGCTTCAGGATAAAGTCGAAGGCGCCAAGCTTGACCGCCTCCTGAGCATAGTCGAAATCCCGGTAGCCTGTCAGAATAATGATCTTGCTCTGGGGTACACTCTCCTTGACCTGCCGGATCATGGTAAAGCCGTCGGCCTTGGGCATGCGGATGTCGGTCAGGATAATATCGGGCCTGAGGCGCTTGATCATTTCCTCCCCTGCCACGCCGTCGGAGGCCTCTCCGCAAATCTCGCAGCCCAGCTGGCTCCAGTTCATGATACTGGTAAGACCCTTTCTGATAATAGGCTCGTCGTCAATGATCAGTACTTTATAGCTCATGATGCGCCTCCTTCCAATGCCCTGCTGTCCTTTTCAAGCGGAATAATCAAGCTCACTCTTGTAAACACGTCCTTTTGACTTTCAATTTGAAGCCCGTAGCGCTCCCCGTAAAAGAGCTTGATGCGCCGGTTGACGTTCTCAAGGCCGATGCTCTTGCCCTTTTTGGCGTTAAGCCTTTTGAAATAGGCTTCATTGTTCATGGATAAGGTTTCCTTAAGAATTTTCAATTCATTCTCCTCTATCCCCTCACCATCGTCCTCAATGCTGATTGTAAGCTCTGAATCCTCAACCGACGCGCTTAAAGTGACGGTACCCTGGGACTTGTTTTTGTCAATGCCATGCTGGATGGCGTTCTCTACGAGAGGTTGTATGAGGAGTCTTGGGATATGGACCTCAAGTGCTTTTTCATCGATTTTCTTAATAAGCGTGATGCGGTCCTCAAACCTTGTTTTTAATATCAGAATATAGCTATCTATGTAGCTAAGCTCTTCCTCAAAGGTAATAAGCTTGTCATCACGCCCTATCGAAGCCTCCATGAGGGATGAAAGGGCGGTGACCATGTTGCTGATTTCTGGAACCTCGTTGAGCTGAGCCATCCAGTTGATGGATTCCAGGGTATTGAACAGAAAAGGCGGGTTGATTTGGGACTGGAGCGCCTTGATCTCGGCCTCCTTACGGGTGAGCTGTTCCCGGTAAACCCAGTTGGACAGGGTGTTCATTTCCCTCACCATGCGGTTGAAGGCTTCGCCGAGATAACCGATTTCATCCTTTCTGTCAAGGGAGATGTAAACATTGTTATCCCCCTTTTGCACCTTCTCCATGCCCACCATAAGCTTCTTAAACGGCCTTATGAAGTCCGCGGTCATCAGAAGGCTGATACCACAGAGGAAAAGCACAAAAAGGATAGAGGAAATCACGATCTTCTGGCGCAAAAGGTCAATATCCTTGTAAAGACTTTTCATGGAAACCAGCGACACAACCTCCCATCCGGGAGCCTCCTGCATCACAAGGTAAGACACGATATGACTTTTTGAGGCATCAATGAACCAGCCCTTGTAGCCCTTGAGGTTGGTGAGGTTTTGTGCAATCTCCGAGGCGCTTCCGTTGCTGCGCTCCACAATAACCTCATGGCGCGGAGAGAGAATCATGATGTTCCTTGTATCCTCGTTAACGAGGTCCTTAAAGACTGTGTCAAGATAGTCCGGCCTTAGTAAAACAATGAGCACGCCTATTTCTTCAAAGCTGTCGCTATCATAAACCGTTCTGGCAAGAAACAAGTTTTTGACCCTTCCTTTTTCTACATCGAGGTAGAAGATGGGCGAACCGCTCTGCTGCCTGGCATCAGTGACAATACGGCCATAAAGCTCGCTTTTGTAGGGAACGAGCTGTTTAATGCTGATGACACGATTGTTCTTGTCGGCAGGGTGATAGTTCCCCTTGTTGGAGATAAGGGCAATGGACTGGATTTCGTTGCGTGTGAAGATGGCCTTTTTAAGAATATTCTCAACAACCACCGATTCCTCATAGTTTTCTAGGGCATCTGAGCTGTAGTCATTGAGGCTTGATATGACCCTCTTGTCGGGAAGGAGTTCCTGGGAGATGAGGTTCAGGTTTTGGGTGTAATCCTTGAGCCTGATTTCAATCATTTTAAGGATGTCCTGAGTATACTGCGTGGATTTCTTGGTCAGGCTGATTTCCGCGTTGCGATAGTTGATATAGCTCAATCCAACCAGAGGAATAATCATGATGATATTAAGCACCAGCAGCAGCTTATAGCGAATGGGCAGGTTTTGATAAAACCGTACAAACGGCAGCCGGAGCCTATTGATCAAGCTTTTTGAATTGACGGCAATCTTTTTCATGCTTCTCACAATAAACCTCGCCTGCCCTTTAAGGAGCTTCCTCGTTTAAGGCGCGCTTCCAAAGGTCTTCTGGTGTAATTTCCCCCTCCAGCATGTAGGGCATGTTCTTCACAATGACATTTTCCCAGGCTGTACGAGGCAGATAGCTGTCGGGAGGACCTATCAGCGCCTTGGCCCCATAGGTATAATTGATCCCTTCTCTGGCCAGCTTGCTGTAAAGGATTTTATAGTCGCTGATGTTAACGTTGCTGAGCATACCCGTTTTTTCAGCCAGATAGGTGGCCGTCTCACGGGAGGTAAGATGCTTTAAAAGCTTGAGTGACGCCTCCCGTCTTTCGGGGTCCTTCCAAGCCTTTTCACTCATGTAGAAGGTCCCGCAGCCGAGACCATAAATCATGCTGGAATAATTATCGCCTCCCGTCATCATCTCAGGGAAGGGCACCAGCTCAACCGTTTTCTCATTGGGAATTCCGGAAATAAACCATGAGCCCTGAACAATCATGGCGGCTTTCTTTTGCGTAAAAAGGTCATTTCGTTCTACGCTCGTCATGGTAAATAAATCCTCCGGGAAAGCACCCAGATGATAAAGCTCCCTGATCCGTTCCATGGCATCAAGGTAGCAGGGGTGAATGGTTCCGTTAACGATAGGATTCTCAATAGCCTCTTTACCGCCCATCAGCATGGCGATATTCTGGTAAAGATAGGTACCCTCGGCCTTGCAATTAAAGGCTATGGGTGTAATGCCGTTCTCTCTGAATTTGAGCACTGCTGTCTTAAGTTCCTCATAATTGGTGGGGATTTTGATCTGGTAACGGTCAAATAGGTCTGTATTGACAAACAGCCCCTCGAAGATCAATTCAACAGGCAGGCCATATATTCTGTCATTGAAGGTCGTATGGTACCACATTTTCGGATTGAAGCTGCGTTTCCATTGGCTATCCGTTTCAAGGACTTCTGTCAGATCGGCGACCTTCCCGGCCTCTACCAGCTTCTTAATATCCGACCCAGGCCACAGGCCAAAAACATCAGGGTCATTGCCCGAAGCAAAGTCTGACTTTAGCTTGACTAGAAAGTCCTCACCAAAAAGGGACTCATTGGATACGGCAATATCGGGGTTGGCTTCGGAAAATTCATCAAAGAGCGTTTGGAGTGAATCAGCCTTAGGATCACTGCCTCCCCAGCTGTTGATAAAACGCAGGGTTATTTTTTTATCGGGTGAGGGC
>JAOABT010000583.1 GCA_026418215.1 Clostridia bacterium
TTATTACAACGGGAGGCCTTGGACCCACCATGGATGACCTGACCAAGGAAACCATTGCCGAGGCTATGGGCAGAAAGCTTGTGCTGGACCAGGAATCCTATGACAAAATCAAGGTCTTCTTCGAGCGTTTAAACCGTAAAATGGCTGATAACAATGCCAAGCAGGCTTATTTACCCGAGGGAAGCACGGTTATCCCCAATAATAACGGTACCGCCCCGGGCTGCATTATTGAGAACGGCGGAAAAACCGTTATTATGTTTCCCGGACCGCCCAAGGAAATGATCCCCATGTTCGAGGACACGGTTTACCCGTATTTTGAAAAGAGGACTGGACAGATTATTGCGTCCAAGATGGTCAAGGTTTTCGGTATCGGGGAATCCGAGATGGAGATGCGCATCATTGACCTGATTCAAAAGCAGACCAACCCCACCATTGCGCCCTACGTTGGCGTTGGCGAGGTAATCTTACGCGTCACGGCCGGCTGTAAGAACAAGGAAGAGGCTGAAGTCCTCATTAATCCGGTTATCGAAAGCATTAAGGAAAGGCTCGGCGCCCACGTTTATTCTACCGAGGGCGAAAACATGGAGGAGGTTCTTGTGAAGCTCCTGGCCCAAAGGAGCCTGAAAATATCGGTCGCAGAATCCTGCACAGGCGGTATGCTGGCATCCCGGCTTGTCAATGTGTCGGGGGTTTCCTCGGTTTTGGACAGAGGCTATGTAACCTATACCAATGAGGCGAAAATCGAGGAGCTCGGTGTAACGGCCGAAACCCTCAAAAGCTTCGGCGCCGTCAGCAGACAAACCGCCGAAGAAATGGTCCTCGGGCTTGTTCGCAAAACCCATACACAGGCGGGCCTTGCCATCACCGGCATTGCCGGACCCGAGGGCGGAACGCCCGAGAAGCCTGTTGGCCTGGTTTATATAGCGGCCATTTTGAACGGCAGACTGGAATCGAGAGAACTCAAGCTTATCGGAGATCGGGAACGCGTTCGCACCATGTCGTGCCTGAATGCCATGGACCTTCTCCGGCAAATGCTTTTAGAATTATAAAAAGCGATTAGAAGTACAAACCGCAGAGCAAAATGCAGAACGAAAAGAAGAAAGAAGGGTCTTAAATGACCCTTAAGCAACGGGAGAAAATGCATGGGGGAACAAAAAAAAGCTATCAACAAGCTGACAGGAGCAGCTGCGCTCATTATGGGTGCAACCTTTCTAAGCCGTATCACTGGCTTTTTGAGGACGCTTTTGATTTATACGAAAATGAGGCCCGGAGGCTATTCGGACGAATTCCTCCTGGCCTTTACTTTGCCCGACCTGATGTTTAACCTTTTGGCAGGCGGTGCCATTGCCGCCGCGCTGATCCCGATATTGTCGTCCTATATCTCCAAGGGCAAGGAAAAAACCGGTTGGAAGGCCGTCGGAACCTTCCTGAACCTAACAGTCATCTTTATCATCATTACCGAAGTGGTTTTCTTTATCTGGACCGATCACTTCCTGGGCATTCTGGCCGCGGGCTACAATTCACGGGATGTCGGAAACAAAGCCATGCTCATAGGGCTGACGCGCATCCTTCTCTTGGTTGCACCCTTCATGATGCTGGCAGGACAGTGCAACGGTATTCTCAATTCCTACAAGCGTTTTACGGTGGCCTCCTTTGGCCCTGTTGTCTATAACCTGTCTCTTATACACATCTCCG
>JAOABT010000052.1 GCA_026418215.1 Clostridia bacterium
GTCTTGTTGACAAGGTCGACAGTGAATCCGAAATCGGCCTCTGGAACGAGAACTTCAGAAAGAGAATCGTTGAAGCGGCTATCGGCAGCAACAGTGAGTCCTTCGAGGATATCATGAAGGATCTCAACAGCAAATGGGATAATGCAAGACAGACCCTTGGCGTAAAGTAATCTCCTCCTGACTTTTCAATAAACCAAAGAGAATAAGGGAAAGTGAGACTTTCCCTTATTCTTTTCCCAAATAAGTTAAGCGTGCCTTATGATGCTATAAAGCCAATCGTTCGATATCATAAGCTTCTTAAGAAGGGGGTGCTGGATGTGTTATCAAGACTCAGCTACACGACTCAAAAAAGAATTCTGATGTTTTCCTTTCTCCTTTTGCCGCTGGCGCTTTTGATAACCTTTTCCTACCTGCCGTTGTTAAATATGTTCAACTACAGTTTGCACCGGTGGGACGGACTTTCCAAGACCATGCAGTATATTGGCTTGGACAACTATAAAGCGTTGTTCACGAATAAGGAATACTTCAGTGTTTTCGGTGTCAGCCTTTATTATCTGGTGGGTTCGTTTGTTCAGGTCGTTTTGGCTCTGTACTTCGCGACCATTCTGAGCTTTAAGGTAGTGGGTAAAAATCTCTTTAAGGGCGTTCTCTTTTTTCCGTATCTCTTAAACGGTGTGGCCATTGCTTTTATCTTTATTTACTTCTTTCAGCCCGATGGGACTCTGGACTCGTTCCTGAAGCTCATTGGTCTGGACAATTTGATTACGAAATGGCTCGGCAACCGTAATGTCATTAATGTATCCCTCACCGGAACCTCAATCTGGCGTTATATGGGCTATTCCTTCGTCATGTATCTGGGGGCCATCCAATCCGTTCCGGGCGAGCTCTATGAAGCGGCAGAAATTGAAGGTGCCAACAAGTGGCATCTCTTCAGATACATTATCTTTCCAAGCGTCATCAGGATCATTGAGCTGAACATGATTCTTTCCATCAGCGGTGCTATCAGCGTTTTTGAAATTCCATATATCATGACCGGCGGCGGAAACGGAAGCAAAACCTTTGTTATCCAGACTGTCGATCTGGCCTTCAAAAATAAGAAGTACGGTCTTGCCTCGGCTATGGGTATCGTTCTTTTGCTGATTGTCATCGTCGTCACGCTCTTGCAAAAACGCATTTTTAGAGAGAAGGAGGACTAGTGATGAAGAAGGGAAAATCCGTCCTGTTTGAGTTCGTCAAATACTTTTCTTTGCTTATAGGTGCTTTTGTAGCCCTTTTGCCGCTGGTTGTCGTTCTCTTTGCTTCGTTTAAAACGCCTAAGGAATTTTCCCAGTCCAGTCCTTTAATGCCGCCCCAGAACTGGCTGAATATCACCAACTTCAGCCGTGCCGTCATTGAAGGTGAAATGTTCAAGGGCTTTTTGAACACCACGGTTATTTTGCTGGTTTCCATCATCGGGGCGATGCTGGTTGGCACGATGGTTGCCTATGTACTGAATCGCTTTCAATTCAAGCTCAAAAAAACCATTATGGCCTTGTTCTTGTTCGCCACACTGGTTCCGGGTGTGACCACCCAGATTGCCACGTTTAAGATTGTTAACGCCCTGGGCTTGTTTAACAGCATATACGCTTCCATCATTCTCTATCTTGGGACCGACATCATTGCCATCTATATTTTTCTTCAGTTTCTTTCGACCATTTCCTACTCGCTGGATGAATCAGCCATGCTGGACGGCGCCTCCTATTTCACTATCTACTCACGCATCATCCTTCCGCTCTTAAAGCCGGCCATTGCAACTGTTTTTATCATTAAGGGAGTGGGGATTTATAACGACTTTTATACGCCCTTTCTCTACATGCCCAAACGTGAGCTCAAGGTGATTTCTACCGCACTGTTCAAATTCAAGGGACCCTACGGTTCGGCCTGGGAGGTTATTTGTGCCGGTATTGTTGTAGCCATCATTCCTACCCTGATTGTCTTCCTTTCCCTGCAGAAATTCCTGTATAATGGATTTGCCCAGGGCGCCGTTAAGGGGTAAAGCCCATTTTCGGGCATGCAAGGAATGGTTTAAATGTCTTATCAGGTCATTACGGTTACACTCAATCCCGCCATAGACAGAACCTATGTGGTGGAAGGCTTACAAACCGGTGCTCTCAATCGCGCCACAACCGTCCGCTGGGATGCAGGCGGCAAGGGTATCAACGTCGCGAGGGCGTTAAAGCAGTTTGAAGTAAGTACCCTCGCTACAGGCTTTATCGCAGGTTCTCAGGGTGATGCCCTGGTCAATAAGCTCAACGAAGAACAGATCCCCAATGACTTTTTTAAGGTTTCAGGCGAAACCCGTGTCAATATAAAGCTTTTGGACCCTAACACGGGGCTGACCACCGAGGTCAACGAAGCTGGTTTTGAAGTGAACGAGGTTATCATAGAAGCGTTTCTTTCAAAGCTAGATCAACGGGTTAAAGGCGCCAGCTTTCTGATCTTGAGCGGGAGCCTTCCCGTTGGCTGCCCCAAGGATATCTACGCCCGCATCATTGAACGCTATCGAGGCACATCGCTGAGAATTGCTCTGGATGCTGATCATGAGGCACTCGTAAACGGTGTCGCAGCCAGGCCGTTTGCGTTAAAACCTAACCAGTTCGAATTAAACAAATTAATACAAACACCCATAGAAAACGAGTCGGAGATTGGGAAGGAAGCAGAAAAGCTGCAGCGATCGGGCATAGAACCTGTCTCTTAT
>JAOABT010000533.1 GCA_026418215.1 Clostridia bacterium
ATATCAATATGTAGTTATTAAATAGCAAGCCAAAATCAATAATCCCCATGATCAGGAGAAGTATGATAGGCAAGATAATGGCTGTCTCAACAAGCGACTGACCCTTGCATCTGCGCTTTTGACTCTGTTGCATAGCATTCACCTCTTGCCTTTTTAAAAAATTTGCCCCTGCTTTTTATACAGGGGCATTTTGAGTACTATTATTGCTTGTTGATACGCTATATGACTTTCAATCACGGAGTGGTTCCGCCCAATGCGGTTGTGATCTTGCCGAAAATGTCCTGAATGCTGCCGCTCATGAGTCCCAGTGCTACGATTACAACGACTGCTACTAAACCGATAATCAAACCGTACTCTACCATGCCCTGTCCCTTTTGGCTCTTCATTGTTGCTAATAACGCTTTCATCATCTTCATAAATAATCCCCCTTAAATTTTTGTTAGCTTATTTTGTTTTGTTGTTGTTTGCGGTTCCTATGCTTTTATTATACCGGGGGTCTATAGCTTATGAAATCGGCCATTGATCACATTTGAGACAGGATGAAGGGCACATGGGACCTTGGGACCTTAGTCCTATTAATCGGCGATTTTGTTCTTGATGGCGTAGACTGCAGCCTGAGTCCTATCCTGAACATCAAGCTTTCTAAAGATGCTTGAAATGTGGTTCTTCACCGTTTTTTCACTTATAAACAGATCGTTGGCAATCTCCTTGTTGAGCATGCCCTTGGACAGGAGCTTTAGGACCTCAATCTCCCTGTCAGTCAGAAGGCTATGGGGATCATCGTTCCCGCTTTTAATACGCTTGTATTCGTTGACAAGCTCCCGGGCCATATTGGACTGGATATAGGTCTGGCTTGTGAATACTGTTTTGACAGCTTCTATGAGCACCCGGGAATCCGCATCCTTAAGGATGTATCCTAATGCGCCAAGCTCAAGGGCTTTCAGCAGGTATTCACGATCCTGATGAATGGTCAGTATGACTACTCTGGCGTTTGCATCCTGGGACTTGATCTTTTCAAGGGCCTCAAGGCCGTTGAGCTGTGGCATATTGATATCCATCAGCACGACATCCGGCTTGACCTCAAGGTACTTTTCGACCGCTGTCCTTCCGTCTGAGAAGCCGGCAATGACCTTAATATCCGGCTCAAGCTCGAGAAGCTGCTTCAATCCTTCGCGGATCATGGAATGATCCTCTGCGATCATGACTTTAATGGTTTGCTCAATCATGCAAATACCCCCTCAAGGTCGTATGGTAGCTGTACTCTAACGGTTGTTCCCATTCCTACGGTTGATTCAATGCCGAAGCTTCCTTCCAGAAGCTCGATACGCTCCCTCATACCAAATAGCCCAAACCCGCCGTTTTCATTACGGTTGGCTTCACTTAAGGACCCGGTGTCAAAGCCCCTGCCGTCATCCTTAATTCTCAGGATGAGCGCCTTTTCTGCGCATTCCATTTGAATAGTGACCTGTGAAGCATGGGCGTGCTTTCGGATATTATTGAGGCATTCCTGAACGATTCTGAAGACAGCCAGTGTGATATTGCTGTCCTTGATGCGGTTGTCATCGCCTCGGAGTCTGAACTCGCACTCAATGCCGTATTGCTGACTGAAGCCCTCTATATACTTCTGTATAGTTGGCTTAAGCCCCAAATCATCAATGGACATGGGTCGAAGGTCATAAATGATTCTCCTCACATCCTTGAGGCAAGACCTGACGACCTCTTTGAGATTTTTAAGCTCACTGACAGCCTTAGTCATATCAACCTCGGCAAGCTTCTCGCAAATCTCGGCCTTGAGCACAACCTGTCTCTTATACACATC
>JAOABT010000069.1 GCA_026418215.1 Clostridia bacterium
CCAACGAAGAGATTGCGAAAAAGCTCTTTATCAGTGTGGGAACAACCAAGTGGCATATCAACAATATCTTCAGCAAGCTTAAGCTTAAACGGCGTTCTCAGGCTGTGGCCTATTATCATGAAATAAATAAAGAGACATGATTAAAACCTAACCTCCGCCCTAACTTTTGTCAGGTCTCCGATGCGTCGGCAATGCAGTATGCTTGGATTGTCAACAGACGGTTGACTCAGAAGTTCAGTAATCGGAGGTTTTTTATATGCCGCAAGAAACATTGCAGGGCCATTTCGGCCAATGGCTCAGTGTCCTTTTCTTCGTTCTGCTTTATGGCTCGGTCCTTTTCTTCGTCCCTTTCTACAAAAAGGTCGGTCGGAAGCCGACAACAGCCTATCTCGCCTTTGTTGTGGCTTTTGCCATCGAGATGCATGGCATTCCGTTAAGCATGTACCTGCTTTCAGCCATTCTGGGGCACTCGCTTCCGGAAGGTGTTCTTTGGGGTCACACCCTCTCTCAGTACATTAGCTACTGGGGTATGTACATCAATATCCTTCTATCCCTGTCTGCTGTCATCATTATTGTTTGCGGCTGGCGCAAGATCTATAAAAACTACTGGTCCAAGGAAAAGGGAGACGGGCAGCTTGTGACCGACGGTATTTACAAATATATCCGTCACCCTCAGTATACCGGATTTTTCTTGCTGACCCTGGGCATGACCCTTGAGTGGGCAAGTCTCCCCCTTCTGGTCCTGCTGCCCGTTATTTTTTACATGTACATCCGACTTGCCAAACGTGAAGAGGCCGACATGATCCATGAATTCGGCGATGCCTATAAGAAATACATGAAAAAGACCAAACGCTTTATTCCCTTTGTGATTTAAGGGAGGAATCTGCTATGTATGAGCCTTCCAAATCGGAGATAATATTGACCGAGCTTATAGGACGAAGCCTTGCACAACCCTATTATCGGAGCTTTGTCGACAGTCTCGCGCTTTCGAACCATGAGCATGTTCTCGACTTTTGCTCAGGGAGTGGAATTATCTCAGATCTGATCTTGAAAAAGCTCTCCGGGGGCAGGCTTACCTGCGCTGATGTGTCTCATAAATGGCTTAAAGTCTTGAATCAGAGGCTTAAGGGCAGTAATTGGAGGTCTGTCTATCTTGACAGCCTGGATGTCGAGAGTATTCAAGACGCTCCCTTTGACAAGGCTGTCATCCATTTTGTCCTCCATGACTTTAATAGGGCTCAACGTGAAAAGGTTCTCAAGCTCGTCAAGCGCAGCCTCAAGCCTGGCGGGCTCCTGATCATAAGGGAACCATCCGCTGAAGGACACGGTCTTGCGCTGTTTGAGCTTATCAATTTGCTTGAGAAGCTTAAGCTCGGAGCCTATACCTATAAGCAGCAGCGCTATCCTCTGATAGGAGAAACAATCGATTTACGAATTAGAATCAAGGAGGATGGATTATAAACAAAGAAGTGCCCTGAGGGTTCTCGCAAAGTAGTTAAAGAAAGGCCCCCCATGACGCTATATCAAAGGATAAGACTAGATTAGGGATAGATGCAATCCATCTTCAAACCGCATTCCAGGGCCAAGCATTATGAGCAGTAATACTTCCCCTCATGAAGCACTTAGTCACTGGCTTAACAAACATTGAATCCTGCATTTGGCTAATGTTCTGTCAAAACAGCTATAAAAGAAAACCGAAAGCACACACACCCTGTGCCTCCGGTTTTCTTCTATGAAGGGTCTCTTGTCCAAAATGCGTAAGTAAACCTCTCTAAAGGACTTTCCTTATGCGTGCTCTCACATTTTCCTTGAAATCCTCAATATGCCCAAGGACAAAGTCCACCATATCGAGGCTGTCATCGACAATCAAGGGCGTGAGATCCATGGCATAGCTCAAGGCCGGAATTTTGTCAGCACCGTGGTCTTCGGCATAGGTGGCGTTTGCAAGACGCCGGCCCTGCGTGGCAAGGTCATAGCGCTTGCCTCCGCATATCTGGGAGTCATGCACCTCAAGCACAGCGGCCCCAATATTGGGGTGCCCTGAAACGTCCATCATAACCTTTTTTTGGTCATCGAGCCAGTCAAGACTTCGCCAGACCTCACAGCCGTAAACCTTCTTAGGTCTGATTTCTTTTGGAAGGGTTCGTAAGGCCTTAATCACCTTGGTCACGGTTCCGATGTGGGTATCATGCTTATCAGCGAGGTTATGGGTATAAAGAATCTCGGGCTGCGCCAAGCGGATGATGTCTGCAAGCTCCTGTACAGCCTCTTGGTTGTTCGGGTCTTTCACCTCGCTGCTCCTATAGTGAAGCATGGCCACGCCCGAATACTCCCCCACAAAGGCCGATTTCATCTGCTCCTTCTGGCGGATCTTCTTCATGTCCTCGTCGGTATAGTCCTTATAAAGATCATCCCTGGGACTTCCTGCGCCGTCGGTAACCACAACGCCGAAGAACCATTCGTCCTCACGTCCGAAGCAGTTCAAAATACCGTGATAGGCCATAATTTCAATATCATCCTGATGGGCTGATATGGCCATTCTGGTGGTTCGTTTAAGGGCTTCGTCCACATTGGCCTGATCTGGAATATACATCATTGCGCCTGGTTTTTTCAACGAAAACATATATTCAACTCCCTGTCAATTTATCTTCAAATCCTTATGGCAGAGCCTATGGGTCAAAATTTATTGTCTTAATCCCAAAGAGCCTGGCACCCATCTTTACGGGCGGCTCGCTCTGAATGTACTAAGCTTACTACATCAAATAAAGACGCTTTAAAAGAGTTAAGGCTCAATAATAAGGCCACGTATCAACTCTTCTATAAGACTCTGTTATCGCACCAACCGAATCTTCATTATATTAATCTGACAAAATGCTTTTTCCCGGCCTGGAGGACGTCACCGGAACGGGTTAGGCTTCTTAATTCCATGACCTTGTCTCCATTTAGCTTGACGCCGCCTTGGAGGATTAACCGCCTAGCCTCGCTGGAGCTTGCCGCGAAGTCAGCTGATGTCAGAACCTTGACTAAATCGGTCTTTCCGGTTTCATCAAGAAAGTCTGCCGCTTCGAGAGCAGGAATATCCTGCGGAACGCCTTTATCCTTGAAAACCAGGTCAAAATGCTCCTGTGCTTTTAATGATGCCTCTTCCCCGTGGTATAGCCTCACAATTTCTCTCGCCAGTTCTATCTTGACCTGACGGGGGTTCTCTCCATTCTCAAGTCTCGCCTTGATTTTACTAACCTCATCGGGAGGAAGGTCGGTGCAAAGCTCAAAAAATCTAATGATGAGAGAATCCGGAATGGTCATGATTTTCTCAAACATGACTTCAGGAGCTTCGTTGAGGCCGATGCTGTTGCCCAGGCTCTTACTCATTTTCTCAACACCGTCTGTGCCCTCCAAAACGGGCATGAACAAAGCAATTTGGCTCTCCTGCCCGAAATGCCTCTGAAGATCTCTTCCCATAAGAATATTGAAGCGTTGCTCCGTCCCGCCAATTTCAATATCAGACTCAAGGGCCACAGAGTCGTAGCCCTGCATCAAAGGGTAGAAAAGCTCATGAAGGCCGATAGTGGAATTATTCTGGAAACGGTTTTTAAAGTCCTCACGTTCTAAAATACGAGCGACCGTCGTTTTGGCAGAAAGCTTAAGGACATCACCGAAAGAAAGCTTGGACAGCCATTCACTATTGAAGCGCACTTCGGTTTTTTCAGGGATGAGAATCTTGAATAGCTGCTCCTTGTAAGTCTTTGCATTCTCCAAAACCTCCTCGTGTGAGAGCTGCTTTCTTGTCTTGGATTTGCCCGTAGGGTCCCCGATCATGGCTGTGAAGTCTCCGAGGATGATAACCGCTTTATGCCCCAGCTCCTGAATCTGCCTGATTTTCCGCAAGACAACGGCGTGGCCTAAATGCAGGTCGGGGGCTGTAGGGTCAAGTCCCAGCTTGACAGTCAGAGGTTTTTGCTCCTTGCGCGCTCTTTCAAGCTTTTCTTTTAAGTCAGCAAGCTCGATAATCTCTGCAGCTCCCTTGGCGATAATCCTGATTTGTTCATCTACATTTCTCATTGTTCTTCTCCTCCTGAATCCGCTAAAATTTGTTTTAAGTTTCCTGTGCCTTGAGAGCCTTGCTGCAGAAGTTAACCCGAAAAGAAAACAAAAAAGCTCTCATCCTCGATTGAGGACGAAAGCTTGAAACCTTCGCGGTACCACCCCAGTTTATCACCGAAAAAGCTCGGTGACCTTTATCGGACACGGCAAAGACGCATATGTCCTAGCACGGTAACGTGTGCAGGTAACGGCACAGCCTACTCGAGAAAACCCTTTTGGTGTGCGGCTCAAAGATGTATTCAACAGCCTCTTCCTGCCCCTCTCACCTGCCGGGAACTCTCTTTAGGAACGTCAGCGGTTTACTTCTTCTTATCAAAGCCTTTCAAAAACTTATGAAATTAGTATCATTATAGGTCTGTCAAAATATTCTGTCAAGACTTACAATAAAGCCTTTTTGATGGAAACCTCATCATAATCGACCTCATAGGAGCCGGTAAGCTTCAGGCTGCAGGAATAGCGCGCCTTGAGCTTTTCGATGTTCTCAAGCTCCTGGCCCTCCAATACCTTTAGGATTTCGGGATGCACGACGGCCTCCACAAACTCAGAAAGCGTCTCGGCCATATGAAGGGCAATACGTTTTTCTATTCTTCTCGCAATGGTTACGGGAGAAATTTTATACCCCGCGCCCTGACAGGACCTGCAATCGATGGTAAGGCTTTTATAGAGCGGTTGACGCACCTTTTTACGTGTAATCTCGACCAAGCCTAAGGAGGTCATGCCAACCACCGTCGTCTGGGTTCTGTCTGCCTTAACGTATTCCTTGAGAGCCTGAACCACCTGCTCGCGATGCTCCTTCTGGTGCATGTCAATAAAGTCGACGATGATAATGCCGCTCAAATCTCTGAGCCGCAGCTGCCTTGCAATGGTCTTCGCGGCCTCGAGATTGATTTTGAGCGCCGTATCCTCCAAGTTGGTTTTTCCAACATATTTACCGCTGTTGACATCGATAACCGAAAGGGCTTCAGTTCGATCAAACACGAGATAGGCTCCGCTCTTGAGCCATACCTTCCGCGAGAGCGCTTCCGTGATGGCACTCTCAACGTGGTAGAACTCGAACATATCATAGCTCTTTGAGAAATACTCGACCTTCATTTTAAGTCCCGGGGCCGCGTCATCAAGAAGCGCCAAGACCTTGTCATATTCGGTGCGATCATTCAGGATGAAACGGTGCACATCTGCCGTCAGGTACTCTCTTACCGCGTGAGCGATAATGCCGGGCTCACTGTAGAGAAGCCTTGGAACCGCTCCGCGCTGTTCCTTTTTGACAATGCCCTGCCAGAGGAGCTTAAGGCTCTGAATATCCTCTACGAGCTTATCCTCGGTGAGGTTTTCTGCAGCTGTACGTATAATAAGGCCTGCATTCTCTGGTTTGACGGCCTGTGCGATCTCACGCAGACGCTTTCTTTCCTCTACAGACTCCATTTTCTTGGAGACACCGATAGCTGCGCTATGAGGCATCAGCACGGTGTATCTTCCCGGAAGGGATATTCTTGTGGTCACCCTTGGCCCCTTGTTGCCGGTTGGCTCCTTGATCACCTGTACCGTAATCTCCTGCCCCTGAGATAACAGCTCGGAGATGTCGGGAAGTCCCTCCCCATGCGGGAGAACATCACCGTCCTCATCATATTGAAGGGGCAGAACATCCTTAACATAAAGAAAAGCGTTTTTATCCAGTCCGATGTCGATGAAGGCAGACTGCATGCCGGGAAGGACACGTTCTACCTTGCCCCTGTAAATGTTGCCCACAAGGGTGCCGTCCTCATGGGATTCGATATAAACCTCGGAAAGCTCGCCGTTTTCAAGGAGTGCAAGCCGGATCTCCCCAACCCCCACATCAACCAATACATCTTTAACCATTGGCTACCTCGAAGGGGGTCTTCCACTCGTTAAATGATGAGGCCAGAAGGGCCTTCCGATGCATGGAGGTCACCTTGGGCTCGAGGCCCGTATGCTGGGCGAAGGCCTCCATGAGAAGGTCTGCGCGCAGATTGTTCTCGGCTCCGGCACTTAAAAAGGCATCAAGAATAAAGGCATCAATGCTTTTCTTCCGCACCGACAGGGAGAAAATCAAAGGCCGTATATTGACGGGCTTCTGTCTCTTATACACATCT
>JAOABT010000120.1 GCA_026418215.1 Clostridia bacterium
AGATGTGTATAAGAGACAGATCAAGCTTACCTCAGCTGAGGATTTGCTGCTTGCGGAGCAGCTCATAGCGTCATCAAAGCCAAAACCTTGAAGACTTAAAAAGTAAGTCCAAAGATCACTCAAAAGAACTCTATGAAATCAGCAAAATATGATCTGCTAACAAGCCTATAGCATGAAACCGTGAGTGTACCTACCAAAATGACGCCTAAGCTTATAAAGCATCACTAAAGCCATGAGAGCTGCCGGGGCAGCTCTTTTTTGCGCCCCATTCAGACTACCCTTTTTTGATGCTTTTTTAAACTTTAAACGTTATTGCGGCTATAGATTTCCCCTAAGCCAGCTTCCTCTCCTTACTGATTTTTTGGTAACTATTTCTTGTTAGAGTTTAAAATTCTGTTTGCGGGGTAATAAATCTGGTATAATAGTATAAAATTACTTTTGTCCAAAGGCTGAAATTTGGGCAACAGTCACAAATCGACAAAGTTCGATTTGTCAATTTAACCGATAAGGGGGAATTGATATGAAAGACTACAGTTGTGAGAATATCCGCAATGTATGTCTGCTAGGTCATGGCGGGGCGGGCAAGACAACGCTTGCCGAATCAATGCTATTCCTGACAGGAGCAACCGACCGTTTCGGAAGCGTTGTCGATGGTAACACCGTTATGGACTATGATCCGGAAGAGATCAAAAGAAAATTCTCTATCTCCACCTCACTTGCGCCGGTTGAATGGAACGACACAAAGATCAATATTATTGACACCCCCGGTTACTTTGATTTCGTGGGTGAAATGCTCGAGGGATTAGTTGTGGCCGATGGCGCAATTATTCTCGTAGGCGGCAAGGATGGCCTTCAGGTTGGTACCGAAAAGGCATGGGCCGCAGTGAACGAAAAGAAGATCCCAAGAATGTTTTTGATCAGCAAGCTCGACGAAGAAAACGCTGATTTCACAAAGGTTTTCGAACAGATTAAGAATAAATTCGGAAAGAGTGTTATCGCTCTTGAGATTCCCATCATGGAAGGCGGAAAAATCAAGGGAATCGTCAACGTTCCCAAGATGAGAGCTGTTTACTTTAATGGCAAGGATATGACCGAGGGCGAAATCCCCGAGAGCATGATGAGCCAGATTGATGCCTATAAGGAAGGCATTGCCGAGGCCGTTGCCGAAACCGATGAAGCTCTTATGGAAAAGTATTTTGCCGGGGAAGCCTTCACCGATGAGGAAATTCGAAAGGGCATTAAAATAGGGGCTAAAAATGGTGACATTGCACCTGTTCTGTGTGCTTCTGCCATCCAAAAGACAGGGGTCAGGCTTGTGCTCGACGCCATCAACAAATATATGCCGGCACACTGCGAAAAGGGGACCTTCAAGGTTGTGAATGCGCAGACAAAGGCTGCTGTTGAAATCAAGACAGGTGAAACAGACCCTCTGGTGGTTCAGGTCTTCAAGACTATCGTAGACCCGTTTGTAGGTAAAATTTCGTTCCTGAAGGTGGTTTCGGGCACATTGCTTCCGGACGCCACCGTTTACAATGCCAATAAGGAAAAGACTGAAAAGATCAGCAATATTTTTGCCATGAAGGGCAAGCAGCAGATTAACCTGACCAAGCTGGTTTCCGGTGATATCGGCGCTGTTGCCAAGCTGTCTGTGACCGAAACCAATGACACGCTGTGTGGCAAGGAAAAGGCTGTATTGGTTGATCCTATTACGTTCCCCGAGCCCATGCTGGCCATGGCGGTGCTTCCCAAGGCCAAGGGCGATGAGGATAAGATCGGTATCGGCCTGCACAGACTCCTTGAAGAGGACCCAACCTTTAAGATGCATCTGCACCCCGAAACCAAGCAAACCCTTATTTATGGTATCGGTGACCAGCATCTCGACGTGATTACCAGTAAGCTTCGCAATAAATTCAAGGTTGAAATTGATCTTGCAAGCCCTATCGTGCCTTATCGTGAAACCATCAAGAAAAAGGTCAAGGTTGAAGGCAAGCACAAGAAGCAATCCGGTGGCCATGGCCAATTCGGTGACGTTTGGATCGAGTTTGAGCCCGGCCCCACAGAGGATTTGACCTTCGAGGAAAAAATCTTTGGCGGATCGGTACCGAAGCAGTACTTCCCGGCTGTTGAAAAGGGCTTGAGAGAAAGTATGCAGCATGGTGTGCTGGCAGGCTACCCCATGGTTCACCTGAAGGCTACGCTTGTGGACGGCAAGTACCACGACGTCGACTCTTCTGAAATGGCCTTTAAGATTGCTGCCAACCTTGCTTACAAGGAAGGCGTGAAGCAGGCCGGACCCGTTCTGCTTGAACCCATTGCTCACGTTGAGGTCTATGTGCCCGACGATTACATGGGCGATATCATCGGCGACCTTAATAAGCGTCGTGGCCGAGTTCTGGGCATGAATCCCCAGGACAACGGCATCCAGCAGGTTGTGGCTGAAGTACCACAGGCTGAAATGTTCCGCTACCCAACAGACCTTCGCTCCATCACACAGGGCCGCGGCTACTTCTCCATGAAATTTGAGCGCTACGAAGAGGCTCCGCCTATGGTGGCTGATAAGGTTATCGCTGAAGCAGCCAAGCACAGAGTCCACGAAGAAGAAGAGTAAATTCCTTTCACTTTGCGCATGCTATCATAAACACCTCGCTATCACCGGTGGCGAGGTGTTTTTATTGATGGGCGTTTATGCTATTTTTCCTGATAAAATGGTAATGGAAGAACGGCTACTTAACTGGTGTGCACCAGTGCTTGCGGCGCTTCAACCAGTTTCTGCAGGCTTGTCTGTGTGACTTGCAATAGAAAGCGCAATATTATATAATAGTCAGGGATAGTCAAATGCATTAGAGGTGATTCTATGGCAAGACTCAGCGATATTATCGAAAGCTTTCTGAAGTCTTTAATCAATGAGGAAGAGGGCGCTGTGGAAATACAGAGGAACGAGCTTGCCAACAAGTTCAACTGCGTTCCGTCTCAGATTAACTACGTCATCTCCACACGGTTTACAACAGATAAAGGATACTATGTTGAGAGCCGCCGGGGAGGTGGAGGTTATATCAGCATCAAGAGGCTTAACACCGAGTCCTCGGGCGAATACCTGATGCACATTATTACCTCTATAGGAGACAGGATTTCACAGCACACCTGCGAGGTATTTATCAACAACTTTGTTGATTATAATATTATAGAAGATCGGGAAGCCATGCTCATGAAGGCAGCGACTTCGGATAAGGTTCTGATGGACGTGCCCATTGAAAAACGGGATGACGTCAGGGCATTGATTCTTAAGAACATGCTGATGAGCCTGACTGTTTAAAGCGGAGGTGTTTTTATGCCGCTATGTCAGATTTGTAAACAGAGAGAAGCCACTGTCTACTTTACACAAATTGTAAACGGGCAAAAAACCGACTTATTTGTGTGCAGGCAATGTGCCGGCGCAGACGGAATCAAGATAGACCTAAACTCGCTTATAACAGGTCTTTTAGCCCTTAAGAACGAAGAAGAGAGCGAAGTGCCCGAGCAGGCCCAGTGTGATCGCTGCGGCATGACCGTAGAAGAGTTCAACAACACGGGAAGAATGGGCTGCAGCAAATGCTACGAGGTATTCTACGAACCCATGCAGGGCCTTTTGACGCGTATCCAGGGTAATACACGGCACCACGGAAAGGTTCCCAAGAGGTTTGAAACCCAGCATTCTGTTGAGGCTGAAATTGAAAAGCTCAAGCAGGAGCTCCAGGAGTGCATCCGTGCCGAAGCCTACGAGCGCGCTGCCCAGATTCGCGATATGATCCGGAAGCTGGACAGCGAAAGGGGGGCTTAGCATGAATAAATGGTATATTGATGTTGGCCCTGATTCAGATATCGTCGTTTCAAGCAGAATTCGCCTGGCGCGCAATTTTGATGCCTATCCTTTCCCAAGAAGAAGTCTTAAGGAGCATCAGGAAAAAATCATTCAGGATACCTGCGAAGCCTTGTTCTCCAGTAATCCCAAAATAAAGGAGAGCTTCAGGCTCATCCGCTTTAAGGATATTCTTCCGGTTGAGAGGCAGATCTACGTAGAAAAGCGGCTTATCAGCAAGGAATTGGCTGAAAGCAGCCTGGAGACGGCAGCCCTCATCAGCGCCGACGAGCAGATCAGCATCATGATCAACGAGGAAGATCATTTAAGGATTCAATGCCTGGCCTCCGGCATGCAGCTGGAAAAGGCGTTTGATATATGCAATTACCTCGACAATGTAATTTCCGACAAGGTGGACTATGCCTTTAGCGATACCATGGGCTATCTCACGAGCTGCCCCACCAATATCGGTACGGCTATCCGAGCATCCTTGATGCTCCACCTTCCCGCCTTGACCATGACAGGCTACATCCGTACTGTCCTTGAATCCTGTGGAAAGCTGGGGTTGGCTGTACGCGGGCTTTACGGTGAAAATACCGAAGCCTACGGGAATATGTATCAGCTTTCAAACCAGGTTACCCTGGGACGAAGCGAGAATGACATTGTCATGAGCGTTAAATCCATCGGCTATCAGATTATTGAGCAGGAAAGACTTTTACGGGTTGAGCTCCTTAATCGCACCGGGGCAAAGCTCGAGGATCGCATTATGAGATCCTACGGTATCCTTTGCTTTGCACGTACCCTGTCCTCGGACGAAGCGCTCCAGCGCCTGTCAGACGTGCGTTTAGGCATTGACCTCGGCCTCATCCAGAATCTGACCGAGATTGATATCAATGAGCTGATGATTAAAATACAGCCCGGTGGCCTGCAAAAAACGGCTGGACGCCTGCTAAAGCCTGATGAGCGGGATACTTTCAGAGCAAATTGCGTTAGAGACGCCATAGGCGAGAAGACCAGCAAATCGGAGCAATAGCCCGTGATAACTTACCGCTTCGTGTAAAGAAAGCGCTCGTATTGTGGTCCAGCTTAACCGATGAGAACGGGACGGACTTGCTAGGCGATTCGGTCAGGGGCGTATTAAACCCAGATGAAATAAGCTTCATTAAGGGCGCCAAATACACTATTGCAAAAGGGAAAATCTATTACTTAACCCTATATGAGAAAGAACCTGAGGTGAAAGTCATGATATACGGAAAATTTACAAAGAAAGCTGAAAATGCCTTGCTCCATGCCAAGGATTGCGCAGCCGCCTTCGGGCATGCCTATGTCGGCACCGAGCACATCCTTTGGGGCTTGGCCAAGGAAGGCACCGGCATTGCAGCCAGCGTGCTTTTGTCTAATGGTATTAACGATGAGCGCATAGGCCATAAAATTATGGAGCTCATCGGGCAAGGTGAGGGGGCTAACCCCAACCTGTCCTATACCCCGCGCACCAAGCGGGTTTTGGAGCTTAGCTATGCGGAAGCCCGCAGAATGGGTCAGAATTTCATTGGCACCGAGCACATTCTTATCGGTATCATGCGGGAGGGCGAGAGCGTAGCCGTTAAGATTCTCACCGATCTTGGCGTGGACATCAGAAAGCTTTATGAAAATATCCTGGCCATGCTGAGCGAGGATACTCCGATGGCCGCGGCTCAGAACAAGCCCAAGGCTGCGGACGTGGAAACACCCACGCTGGACCAATTCGGCCGCGATCTTACAGCGCTCGTGCGTGAAGGCAAGATTGACCCCGTCATTGGCCGCGATAAGGAAATAGAGCGCGTCATCCAGATTCTAAGCCGCAGAACCAAGAACAATCCTTGTCTCATCGGTGAGCCCGGTGTGGGTAAAACCGCAATCTGCGAGGGCTTGGCCCACAAGATCATCGAGGGCAATGTTCCCGAAACGCTGAAAGACAAGCGTGTTGTGACACTGGATTTGTCCTCCATGGTGGCTGGAGCCAAATATCGCGGCGAGTTTGAGGATCGTCTGAAAAAATCCATAGAAGAAATCCGGAACGCCGGAAACGTCGTTCTGTTTATTGATGAGATGCATACCATTGTGGGCGCGGGCGCAGCTGAAGGTGCGATTGATGCAGCGAATATCTTGAAGCCCCTCTTGGCCAGAGGCGAGATTCAGATCATTGGTGCCACAACCTTGGATGAATACAGGAAGCATATCGAGAAGGATGCTGCCCTTGAGCGCCGTTTCCAGCCCATCACCATCGGAGAGCCCTCTCAGGAGGAGGCCATTGAGATTTTGAAGGGCATCCGCGACAAATACGAAGCCCACCATCAGGTGAAAATCACCGACAAAGCCATTGAGGCGGCTGTAAGGCTCTCCTCGAGGTATATCAACGACCGGTATCTGCCTGACAAGGCCATCGACCTCATTGATGAGGCCTCCAGCAAGGTGCGCTTAAGAAGCTTTACTGCGCCCTCCGACCTTAAGGAGCTCGAGCAGAAAATAGAAGAGCTTCACAAAATGAAGGAAGACGCCATTGTCAATCAGGAGTTCGAAAGGGCTGCCTCGCTCCGAGATGAGGAAAATGCCCTTAAAGAGGAGCTTTCGTCTAAGAAGGATGCCTGGAAGATGGAGAATTCCAAGAATACTCAAATTGTCACAGAGGAAGAGATTGCTTCCATCATTGGTTCCTGGACTGGAATTCCTGTCAGCCGCCTGGCTCAGGAGGAAACTGAGCGCCTCAAGAACATGGAATCCGTGCTGCATCAGCGTGTCATAGGCCAGGAGGACGCGGTTCGTGCCGTTTCCAGAGC
>JAOABT010000124.1 GCA_026418215.1 Clostridia bacterium
TGACTGAGGATGCAACCTCTTCCATGGAAGCAAGCTGTTCTTCAGTTGCAGCGGCAATTTCCTGAAGTTCGCCAAGGTTTTTGCTGTTGATGGATTTGATATTGCTGACGATATCAACGATTTTTTCACTGCTTTCTGCAACATCCTGGGTGGATTTGCTGACGTTTTGAATCTTGTCGTTCATTTGAGCGCCCGCTGTGGCAACCTTTTCGAAGGATGTCCCTGCATTTCTGACAACCACCACGCCTTTATCCACCAAGGAAGATCCTTTGTCCATGGCTTCTGCGGCTTTATGTGTATCCTCCATGACCTCTTGAATAAGGTTGGCAATGTCCTTAGCGGCCTGCTGGGACTGCTCAGCAAGGGCTCTGATCTGGGAAGCCACAACGGCAAAGCCGCGGCCTTGCTCTCCTGCACGGGCAGACTCGATGGCTGCATTTAAAGCCAGCATGTTAGTTTGCTCGGAGATGCCTGTTATGACCTCAACAATCTGTCCGATTTCAACAGAACGGGTTTCCAAGCGTGCAACAATCTCCTTGCTTTGCTTGGTAGCCTCTGCAATGGTGTTCATCTCATCTACGGCATCCTTCATAATGACGCCGTTTTCTTCGGTCATCTTGCGCACCTGGCAGGAAATATCGGCTATGAGCTTTCCTTCGTTAGCAATCTCGTTCATGCTGCCGGAGATTTTCTTAACCACCTGGGAAGCCTCATCCATCATGTTCAAGGTGCTTTCGGCACCAGAAGCAATTTTCTGCGTATTTGCGGCAATCTGTTCATTGGCCTTTGTTGTGCTCTCTGTGACCAAGGAAAGCTGGTGAACCGAATCAACCAGGAAGTTTGATACCTCCAGCGACTTATCGGTGACATTGCGCATTCTTTCAAGCATGACAGCCTGTTCTTCAGCACCCATGACATTTTTAAGCATGGCAGCGGTTCTCTTTGAGAGAATAATCAGAATGATGGCAACAGCCAAATAAGTGATGGCCCTGGGGGCAATGCCATAAAGCACCGTATCAGGGAAGAGCACCGTCATATTCTTATCCCCGATCCCCAAATCGAGAGCAAGGAGCTGTGCCACAGAGAAGGTTATCAGTGAGAAGCCCGCAGTATACCAGCTGAGCTTTCTTGAGAAGTAAAGGGAGGATATGGCCAGAGGATAAACGAACATGATGATGACATGAAATTGCAGGATGGTCGTAATGATGCAGACCATGAGCGTTGCTGAGAAGGTAATGAAATATTTGACCCATGGTGTCTGCCGTTTTAAGATAAAGACTACAATAGCCGGCAAGGAGAGTAACAAGGCCGATAAAGCCATGGCTATTGACATCTTGGTAATCTCAACGATGAAGATGTTCATCAGATCGAGAATATAGACCAAAACGACGAAAACATTTGTTAAGAGCATGGCTTTAGCCGCAAATCTATTAGCTTCGAGCTCATTCTTCATTAACATACTATTGTTTGTCATGAATACTACCTCCACATAGTCTTGAATCGAAAGTCATATTCATTATACTACATGGAATGGCATAAAAAAACAAAATTCTACATGAGAATCAGATGAGAAGAATACCCAACGCCAGAAGAATCTGCGCTGCATAATAGGTGACGAGAACTGGTCTTTCGAGGCGCTGTCTGCCTCTTCTCGAAAACCTTTCATAAGCCAGCGTAAAATCCGACAAAAAGAAGAGCGCTGCGCCTACAGCTGTAAAGACCACGGGAAGACCTATTTCCTTCCAGTAATCCAGTCCGACCAATGCGTTTCCAAGCATAAAGGAAAGGATCAAAAGGTAGAGATTAGCCGGTATTCGCATCTCTCCCAGGACAAAGATACCCGTAAAATTAATGATGATTATGGCAATGGCACTGATGACAGCGAAGATAACCAGGTTTCTAACATCAAAGCCGTAGCGCATGATAAAGCTGACACAATAGGAAACATGGGCGAGGAAAAAGGACAAAAGTCCAAAAACGAAGCAGTGGCGGCTGTCATAAACCAAAAAGACATCGCCCGCAACCGAAAGCGTAAAGCCGAAGACCATAAACAGCGTAAAGGGAACGATTCCTATGCCTGTATACCAGAGCGTAATCCATCCAAACAGCCAGAACATGATGCTGCAAAGGGTCTTTAAAAGCAAGCGCTTTTTATGGTCATAATAGCGGCCATCTCTAAGAAGAAAGCTCAAGGAGCCTGTGAGAACCATCAGAATAAGAATACCTAAAAACAGGGCGATGCTTTTTTCCATGGGTTTCTCTCCCTATCTTGCTAGCTCTCTCTATTGTATCTTATTTCTCCTTAAAGATGGCTTATTTCCTGCCGTGTTTTTAAGCCGTTTTCTTTCTATCCGAGGCTAAAACCGAGGCAAAAATGCTGATGATAAGCACTGCGAAGATAAAAAGCAGGGATAGTCCTATGGGTATCACAATGTTGAAATACAGGATAGAAAGCTTGACTCCGGTGAAGGCCAAAATCAAAGCGATGCCATATTTAACATACTGGAACTTCTCCTGAAGGTTACCGAGGACAAAAAACAGGCTCCTTAAGCCTAAGATGGCAAAGATATTCGAGGAGTACACGATAAAGGGGTCTGTGGTAATGGAGAAGATGGCCGGAATAGAGTCTATGGCAAACAGGATATCGGTAAATTCGATGATGACGAGAATGGCCAGGAGCGGTGTGGCATAGAGTATCCCCTTAAGCCTTACAAAGAACTTTTCGCCGTGAAGCGTGGGTGTCATGGGAAACAGCTTGCCTACGAACCTTAAAACCTTGCTCTTTGAGAAGTCCTTGGTCTCGTCTTCCTTGATCATCATTTTAACGGCGCTGACAATGAGAATGACCCCGAAGATATAGAGAATCCAATGGAAGCGGTTGATGATGTTGACCCCAGCTACAACGAAGATCAAGCGCAGGATCATAGCCCCGGCGATGCCAAAATTCAGGACGCGGCGCTGATAGTGCGGCGGAATGCCGAAGCTTGCGAAAACCATGATGAACAGGAACAGGTTATCCATGCTGAGGCTCTGCTCAATGACGTCCCCTCCCAGATACTGCAGGGCCTTGTCCGGTCCCATGAAAACCCAAATCAAGGCGTTGAAGCACAGCGATAAGGCACCCCAGAACAGAACCCATCTGATTGCTTTTTTAATTGGCATGTTCAATCCCCCCAAAAATCTAATATATGTTTCAGGCAAAATAAAAAGACCATTAACATGATCCACCTGTGGTGCATCATGCTAAAGGTCTTGCTCTCCGATCAAGGAGTATAGGCCAGGTATTTTTATATACCGGTTGTTGGCTCTATAGCTTGAAAGCTACTCCCCTTTTGCTTGGGGTAAGTATAACATGAGGAAAGGCGTATAGGCAACCCATTATTCCCATGTTTTTAATTATGTACAGGCTTCCTTTGTTTTTTGTATACAACCAACCACCTTGAGACAATGCCCCTAACTTAGTAAAACAGCCCTTCAGCAACAGGCACAACCCCGCCGCCCACTTCAATTTTAATCGATTCTCCTGCCTGTGCGGCCTTAAGAAAAAGGACAGAAGGCCGACCCATTTCGTACCCCTGCTCGCTTCTTAATTCGACGGACGCACCGCCGAAGAATCGATGCTTGACCAGATAGCCCGCAAGACACCCATTACCGCTCCCCGTGGCGGGGTCCTCCGGAATGCCGAGATAATCGGTGAACATGCGTGTGCTGATACCGTCCTGGCCATCGTGGGTTCCAGGGCAGAAAACTTGGATATTCTTTGCCCAGGTTTTTTCAATGAGACTAAAGTATTTCTCCTTTGAAACCTTAATGGCGGCCAGGGCCTTATGATTCTTTACAGGTACGATGATGTGGGCCAGACCCGTTGAGACCTGCTGAACGGGAAAAGCTGCATTGAGATCGGAGGGTGCTAATCCAAGGACATCGGCCAGTGAATCGGCAGGCAGTACCTCCCTGAATTCGGGCTCTAGCTGTTTCATCCAATAGATTTCCTTATGCTCGGGCGTTGTTCCAACCGAAACAGGAATGTCCCCTGCCTCATAGACTAGCGTCAGGCTGTCTGTAGGCACCGTCTGCAGTCGGTTTCGGATAATATAAGCCGTTCCCAGGGTGGGGTGCCCCGCAAAAGGAACCTCATATTGGGGTGTGAAAATACGCACCCTATAACGGGAGGCTTGGTGATCCTGATTCAGAATAAAGGTGGTCTCGGAGAAATTCACTTCCCGGGCAATGGCCTGCATCTCCTCAGAGCTAAGGCTTCCGGCATCGGGAAAGACCGCAAGCTGATTGCCGCTGTAGGGCTTCTCGGCAAACACGTCTACAAAATAGTAACGTAGGTTTCTCAAGGGGTCTCCTCCTTTTTCAGGTATTTTAATATAACACTCCACTCCCACATGAGCTTCTCAAGTGTAAAACGTCCATTGGCGGGGCTTGTGGAGGGTAAGGCATGGCTTTTAATCCGGGTTTTAGGATAGCAGAGCCTCATGTAGAGCTCCTGTGCTTTGTTTCCGTTTGTAAAGATATGTGTGATTCCGGTAATTTCCAAGATTTCTGTAAAATCATTGGCAACAGGGTGCAAAATGGAGCTGTCCTTAGACAATTCAATATCACAGCTATGGAGCACATCCCAGAGGCCTATTCTCTCTTCCAGAAGCAAGGTCTTCTTTTGTTCAATGGTTGTTGGAAGCGTTCTTCCCGTAAGACAGGAAATCATCTTCCAAAACCGGTTCTGGGGGTGCCCGTAAAAAAAGTTTTCCTCTCGGGATTTAACTGAGGGAATGGTGCCAAGGACAAGAATTTTTGAATTACGGTCATAGACAGGCTCAAAGGGATGTATCACCTGCATGCCATTCAACCTCCAGCAAACGTCTTAACGCTCTTTCAAAGCGGTCATCATCGTCTTTCGTACGTTTTTTGGGGCTTCCCGCACGTCCGCCTGACCTTCTGATCTTTTGTCCCAGATGCCGTTCAAATAGGAGCTTATCAATATTGTTGTCAGAATAGACAAGACCATTCTGATTGAGCGCCGCGGCCCCTTTACCCAGGGCCATGGCGGCGACCCCGTAATCCTGGGTCACCACCACATCACCCTTATGCGCCAAATTGATAAGTGCAATATCCACACTGTCTCTGGCCTTGTCAACCGTAACCACCCGGGCATCCTCATGCTCCCAGGCGTGGCTCGTGTCCATCACCATGGTTACGGGAATTCCCTTTTCCTTGGCAACCCTCATGATAATTGGCTTAACGGGGCACGCGTCCGCATCTACATATATTTCCACAGGAAACCCCTCCCATCTTTCAAGGTTATCCTAATTCTCCGCATTTCTCAATGCTTTTTTACCCCAACGCCTTTTGAGCTTTTCCAATAAACCCCGAACCGTAAACAGAGGCTCCGAGATCAGCGTTGTGAACATCTTGCACATCTGGAGAATGGGATTATTGCTTTCAAAAGAATCCTCCAAAAGATAGGTAAAGGTTGAGGACGGACCGAAATGTCCCAGAGACTCAATATCCTCGGGATGCTTCATCGCTTCTCTAAAGTCCTCCATGCATTCGTTCTCCAGATTCTCTAAAAGCTTATCGAAGGTTTCAATGGCTATCCTGCTAAATTCATCAACGGGATTCTTACTGCCTATTGCCACGAGGTGGATGCCTTCGCGGACAGTTTCCATCTCGTCTAGGTAATCCATCCAAAGCCGGTTGATGGCCATGAGTGCTACCTTTTTATAAAGCTTCTGCAGTTTATGGCTTTCTGATGCAGTTATTCTGGTGGTGTCAAAACCAAAGCTCTCAGGATTAAATGGCAGCGACGCTTGATCAAAGAGTATGGCCTGGCGCGTGTTGTGCAAGATTCTGCGCTGGCGCTCCAATAT
>JAOABT010000160.1 GCA_026418215.1 Clostridia bacterium
AGATGTGTATAAGAGACAGGTTGAAAAGGTTGATATAGAGGGTCGGCGCATGCAGGTTAGGCTCCCGGAGGGACTCTTAGATGAGGTTTGATGTTCTCACCCTGTTTCCCGAGAGCCTCAATAATTTCTTAAATGAAAGCATTATCGGAAGAGCTCGAGAAAAAGGGCTTATCACCATTAACACCCTCAATATCCGGGATTTTTCCAAGGATAAGCACAGAAGGGTGGACGACTACCCCTATGGCGGCGGAGCCGGCATGGTCATGGCGCCCCAGCCCATTTATGACGCCTGGAGATCAATTATAGATCAATGTCCGAAAAAGCCGCGCACACTTTATATGAGCCCACAGGGGCGTGTGCTGGACCAGCAGACGGCCCACCGGTTAAGGGCTGAGGAGCATCTCATTATTCTGTGCGGACACTATGAGGGCGTGGACGAGCGCATCCTCGAAGAAATTGTGGACGAGGAAATCTCAATCGGTGATTATGTGCTTACAGGCGGTGAGCTGCCAGCCATGGTCCTCATCGATTGTGTGAGCCGTCTGGGTGAGGGCGGTTTGAGCTCTGAGGACTCCTACTCGAACGAATCCCATTACAATGGTCTTTTGGAGTATCCCCAGTATACCCGGCCTCCTGAATTTATGGGCCGCAAGGTGCCGGAGATTTTAAGCTCGGGTCATCACGCCAATATCGAGAAATGGCGTTATCTGCAAATGCTTGAACGTACCAAGAGTAAAAGGCCGGATATGTATGCTTCCTATGAAGCAGATAACAAGGACAAGGTGCTCGAGGCTTACGGCCTCAAGCCCAAGAGAAGACGAAGGAAATCGGGCAAGGCTCCGGATTCCGGCGAAAAGGTTGGTAATGAGCATGTCAACAAGGAAGGAACCGTTGGCCTACCGGATGTCTCCTCGGACACTTGAGGACTTTGTGGGCCAGGAGCATATTATTGGGCCTGGAAAGCTTCTAAACAGAATGATTCAGGCCGACCGAATCTCTTCCATCATCCTGTTCGGCCCGCCCGGAACAGGCAAGACCTCCATTGCCCGTATCATTGCGAATACAACCAAGGCGGCCTTTTTCAAGCTGAATGCGGTTACGGCAGGGGTTAAGGACATCAAGCAGGTGGTGGAGGATACCCAGAATACCTTTATGAACCCCACAGGAAAATCCGTTCTGTTTGTGGATGAAATACACCGCTTCAATAAGGCTCAACAGGATGCCTTGCTTCCGCACGTCGAAGACGGTACGATTGTTCTTATTGGGGCGACCACCGAAAATCCATATTTTGAGGTTAACAAGGCGCTCATATCAAGATCGACGGTCTTCATGCTACAGCCTTTAAAGTCCGAGCATATCAAAAAAATCATTTCCATGACCCTTACCGATAAGGAAAGGGGACTGGGAAATCTTCCTCTCAAGGTCGATGAGGACGCCATGGAGCTTCTGGCCCAAATGTCCGGCGGTGACGCCAGAATTGCCCTGAATGCCTTGGAATTAGCCGTTCTCACAACCAATACCAATGAAGAAGGGGAATACCACGTCACCACCGATGTCATCATGGATTGCATCCAAAAGAAGGTAGTTCGTTACGACAAGTCGTCAGAACAACATTACGACAATATTAGTGCATTTATCAAGTCTATGAGAGGCAGTGACCCTGATGCAGCCCTGCTTTATCTGGCAAAAGCCCTCTACGCCGGCGAAGAACCCGAATTTCTGGCTCGACGCATTATGATCTGCGCTTCTGAGGACGTGGGCATGGCGAACCCCAACGCATTGACGGTGGCTGTCGCTGCGGCTCAGGCCGTTCAGATGATCGGGATGCCCGAAGCCCGTATTATTCTTGGACATGCGGCTGTCATGGTGGCTACAAGCCCCAAGTCCAACTCAGCACATACGGCTCTTGATAAGGCTTTAGAGGATGTTGAAAATAAAAACACCGGCGAAGCTCCCATGCATTTAAGAAATGCAGCAGCAAAGGGGATGGAGTCCTTAGGCTACGGTGTGGGTTATAAATACGCCCACAGCTATCCGGGAAATATTGTGGACGACATGGAATACATGCCTGAGGAAATGAAAGGTACGATTTATTATCAGCCTACGGCTAACGGCTATGAGGCCAAAATAAAGGAATGGCTTGATAAGCGGAGAAATAAGAATATTAGGCGTAATCCCGAGTAGAGAGAAGCGCTCCCAAAAGGGTTGGTATTCAGGTTAAGTGAACAGATTATTTCAATATTTTGCTGGAAATAAAAATCAAAAAGGAAAGGCGTTGAGATTTAAGCTAGACTAATAGAATAGGTAATAGAAAATCAAAAAAGCATCAGAGAGAGAAAAGCATACACTCTTTACATTAACCGAGTTGCAGAAATGCATGACTTTAAGTCGGGGGGTTGAATTCAAAGTAAAGAGGTAGAAGTATGGGTGTCAAAAAAGACCATGATGTATCGGTGGAAAAAGAGAGAGAATTATCTGATTTAAACGCACAAGAC
>JAOABT010000166.1 GCA_026418215.1 Clostridia bacterium
TCCCTGGACAATGCCGAATAAAGCCTGATCGTGAGGCCTGCCGTGAGCTTCCTTACAGCGTTTAGCCCAACGGGTTGTCATTTCCATGGACCGCTTGGCATAATCGAATTCACAGGGATACGGCGTGCACTCGTCAAAACACATGATAATATCTGCACCGAGTGCATTTTGAACCTGGATGGACATTTCGGGTGATAAGTATTTCTTCGAACCGTCGATATGAGAACGGAAGGTAACGCCATCCTCCTTAATATTGCGAAGATCACTCAACGAAAAAACCTGGAAGCCGCCGCTGTCTGTGAGAATGGAACGGTCCCAGCTCATAAAGCCATGAAGACCTCCGGCCTCTTTTACAAGCTCGTGACCGGGTCTTAAAAAGAGATGATAAGTATTGCTGAGAATGATATTTGCGCCTATTTCTTTAAGCTCAGCCGGGGACATACCCTTGACCGTAGCCTGGGTGCCTACGGGCATAAAAACAGGTGTATCAAAGCTTCCGTGGGGTGTGTGAACCCTTCCGAGCCTTGCTCCCGACTGTTTGCAGGTTTTAATCAATTCGTACGTTACTGCGGGCATAGAAATCCTTTCTCTTCTGTCTTTCTACTAAACCATAAAGACAACCTTATTATTTACCATGATATCACAATTCAACCCTCATCAAAAGGCTTTGATAGGAGTAAACGATAAAAGACTGGAATTGTCTTTGCTGATTGTACTTTAATCCATTCTGTAACGTGGGTTTTTGTATTGATAAATCAATTAGAATAAGAATGGATTTGCTTTGCGCTTTCGTGCTACTCCGAAGCTTTCCGTATAACAGTTGCCAGGGAGCCTTTCCAATCCTTAAAGCCATCCTGCAATACAAACGTATCGAGATGAAGCTTTGGAAGCATGCTTTTTTCGATACGCTGTCTTTCCTTATAGAAAATTACAAGACCTTCATACCCTTCAAGTCCATGAGCCAGACCATAGCCCTGCCGGGTATGATAGTCAATCACAAATTTAAGCCATTCCTTGGGCCTCGTTGGAACGATCTCGTCCAGTCTTTTTTGTACATCGCTTACCCCAAGATAAATAATCAGAGGGTTTAAAGGCCGGATGATATCCGCTATGGCTTTCAATTGCTCTTCTATTTCAGGTTCATCCCTATTGAATCTGGCCATGAGCTCACACATCTGGTTTTGCAGAAAACAGCATTCAAAAATCGTGTATTGTTCCTGATGAAGGGCTTTGTCCGTAAACTCCTTCCAATAGTCCAGCATGATTTTCTTTTCTCTTTCCCAGGGAAGCCTGCCATAAGTGGCATATTGCGTTAGCTCCTCGCAAAGTGCATTCGTTCCCTCAAGCTTCCAGAGCTTTCCAAAAGAAACAAAGTAGTCATCCCCTTTTTTTGCGGTATGACCCTTTAGGAGCCCTTCTTTTTCAGAATATTTTTCAGTAATGCTGTTATACTCCGCCTCTGTTAAGCAGGCAGTAGCTTCATAATCGGCAGGGTGGTCCAAATGCCCTTCTCCATAGAGCTCGCCCATAATTTCCATGTTCTTAAGCGCTTCATGGAGATTTTGTGACAGGGTACTCTTGCCGCACCCAGGTAAACCTTCCAAAATAATGAGCTTATGCTTCATTGTTGCTCCTAATCAGCTTAATCAAAATCGCAAATAACATGAATAGAGCGCCCCTTTGAGGGACGCCCCTGATCTATGGAAAGATGACTACATGCCGGAGTTGCCTCCGCCA
>JAOABT010000179.1 GCA_026418215.1 Clostridia bacterium
GAAGAAATCCTGTGAATAATCAACTTCTCCCTTGTCCGTTCTGGGCGGATTGCTCATATCCAGAGTGGTAACCTGGAACATTTCACCCGCACCCTCGCAGTCGCTGCTGGTGATGATAGGTGTATGGACATAAACAAAGCCTCTGTCCTGGAAGAAGCGGTGAATGGCATAGGCCAATACCGAACGCACCTTGAATACAGCCGAGAAGGTATTGGTACGGGGTCTTAAATGGGCTATGGTTCTTAAATATTCAAAGGTATGACGCTTTTTCTGAAGGGGATATTCCGGAAGCGATGTGCCCTCCACCTCTACGGCAACTGCCTTGATTTCAAAGGGCTGCTTGGCCTGCGGGGTTTCCACAACGATACCCTTGACCCTGATGGAGCTTCCTACGTTAAGCCTGGCAATTTCCTGAAAGTTTGAAAGCGTATCGTCAAAAACCACCTGAAGGTTCTTGAAAAACGAACCGTCATTGATTTCGATAAAGCCGAAGGTCTTGGTATCACGGATGGTGCGCACCCAGCCGCAAACATAAACTTCCTGATTTGAAAGCTCGCGGTATGCGGCGTTTAGCTTTCGGATTTCGATCCTCTCCATTGCTGATCATCTCCAATTTTCATTATTCTTGCATTTTCACGATTATTTTTTAATTATAATCGTCTTACTCTGACAGTTCAAGCCAAAACTTTACTTGAGATTTCCTCATTAAGCCGCTGATTCTACAAGGATTCTGGACTTCTTGAACGGCTATCTGAAAATAAAATAAACCAGAATACCCAGGGCAATGAAAAAGGCGGCTGCCATAAGCCACGTCTGACGGTTGAGTTTCTTGAGGATTTCCTGATCGGCTTCCTCGCTCTGACCGTCCTGATAGGAGGCATCCTCCAAAATCTCCTCGTCCCTGACCTCTGACCCCGAGGCCAGGACTTCCTGCGCCTCCTGAAAGCGGTCACTTGGAACATAAAAATCCACGCCGAAATTGGATTTTCCAAGCAGCAGCGTAAGATATGCCCCAGTTTCCCGGTGCTTTCGCCTTACGGGAATATCATAGGCCTTAAGCTTCGATTCAATCACATCTGCCTTCAGAGTGTCATCGACGGTTAACAAAAATAGTCCGTCCTCTTCACTCAAGCCTTGCTTTTTTTGCCGATCACGAGCCATACACGTCATTCTCCTCCAAAAGATTCAATACTTTTGAAACAACTGACTTCTCTAATACCACATTATGTCCTGAAACGAGGGTATCGAAGTCAAGCTGTTGATATTTTTTCATTGCTCTGACATCATCCGCCTTTGAGCCGAAAAGGGTGGGAATGATATTCAAGGAGCAATCACTCCATACATCATAGGAAAAGAGAAGTCCCCGCTGCTTTATTCTGCTGGTTTTTAGCATGCGCTCCCCTCCTTACTTGATGCCAAGTCTTAAGCGGTAGCCAAAGAGCAGCTCTCTGGTTTCACCCTTAAAGCGGCTTTCAACCACTTCCGTAAAGCTTAGAAGCCTCGCCTCCACTTCCTCGCGGAAATGCCTGAGACCGCTCTGAATGCAGCCCTGGCTTAAGGCCAGCCCGATAAACCTTTTAGAATCACAGTATTCCTTGCTGTGAAAAACAATCTCCCGGCAGAAGCGGAAGCTTCCATAGCCCTGAATGTTCTTGAGGTGGTCGCCCTTGTTCCAGATGCGGACCCGTTCCTGTTCGGGCATTCTTTCATCCAGCATGGTTGAAACGTCCAGAACAAGCTCACTGAAGGCCTTTTCACAGATCCAATCCACACAAGGAGGCCAGTCACAATCATAGACTGCAAAAACACCCTCGTCCTTTAGGATTCGGTTAGCCTCGCATAGCGTTGCCTGTGGGTCCATCCAATGAAAGGCTTGGGAGCAGGTCAGGATATCGACGGACTGGTCCAAAAGGCAGGTTTCATGGGAATAGCCCTTCATAAAGGATACATTGGAGGTGGAAAGCGCCGACAGCTTTTCAACAGCCTTGCGCCTCATATCGTCGTTGGGCTCTATGCCGATGACCCTTTGTGCCCGCGTTCTCCACATGGTGGTGGATAAGCCGGTGCCGCAGCCCAAATCCACCACCAGCTCGGGGGACCTGCCCAAATAATCGAGAAGAATGCGGCAGATTTCCTCGGGGGCCTCGGGTCTGTAGGCGTCATAGGTATCACTAAAGCCAGAAAACCGCTCTATGTTATTGAGATTAACCTTCTCCATGACGAATTACCCGTCTTTCCATCCTATTCCTATGCATAGCACTTTTCCCTTTTTATCATAATATATCTGAATTCAATTATCCAGTGTTTGGCAAGCTTATGCGGGCCGACAGCTTGGAGGTGCTATGAAAAAGGCATATATCCGCAAAACCCTTTTGGCCGCGATGATCTTTCTGTTAGCCTCTGCCCCTCCCCTTCGGGCACAGCTCCAGAAAATAAATATGACCTATCTTTATGCAGGCAATACCTCTATTTATATTAACAATGTAGACCGGGCCGACAGTGAAATACAGATTGTATGCCCCGACTACTTCGAGCTTTATAGCAATGGGAATCTTAAAATCCTCCCGAAGGCCGATACCGCCTTTGTTGACGCCATGCATAACCGCAATATCTCGGTTACCCCGTTCTTAACGAACAACTGGGACAGAACGCTGGGACGTGCCGCCCTTGCAAACCGTGTATCGCTTGCGGCTCAGATTGTCAGCGCCATCAACCAGTATGGCTTCGATGGCATCAATATCGATCTTGAAAACCTGACTGACGTTGACAGAGCAAACTACACCGATTTTGTGCGCCTTATCCGTGAAAGCCTTCCTTCGGGAAAAATGATCAGCATAGCCGTTGCCGCCAACCCCTACGGTGTTTATTATGGCTGGGCCGGCTCCTATGATTATGCGGCTCTTGGCCAGCTTTGCGATTC
>JAOABT010000187.1 GCA_026418215.1 Clostridia bacterium
GGTCATAACAGACCATGATGGCGAGAAGCAAGTAAAGGACATGGGCGACCGCATCGTTGATAACCTTAAGATGCACGAAATAGAGTGCCTGATTGTCATCGGGGGGGGCAATACCGTTACATCTGCCTATAAATTGGCACAAAAAGGCGTGAATGTCATCGCTGTCCCCAAAACCATTGAGAATGATCTTGCAGGCACCGATGTCACCTTTGGCTTCATGACTGCCGTTGCGACAGCAACCCAAGCGCTTGACAAGCTGCATTCCACTGCTGAGTCACACCACAGGGTTATGATCCTTGAGGTTAAGGGAAGACGTGCAGGCTGGGTGGCTCTGGAGTCGGGCATCGCCGGTGGTGCGGATATCATACTGATTCCTGAGATACCCTATGATATCAATCTTGTTGCAAGGCGCATTCTCGAAAGAAAGAACTCTGGAAAGGGCTTCAGCATTATTTGTGTGGCTGAAGGCTGCAGATCCGTTAACGACCAGTCCGAAGAGGATCAAAATACGAAATATGACGAAACCAAGTTTATTGGTGCAGGCAGCACCATTGCAACCGAGCTTGAAAAGCTTACAAACCTTGAGGTGCGTGTTACCGTACTGGGTTACCTTCAGCGCGGCGGCGAGCCCTCACCCAATGACCGTATTATGACAACCCGTTTTGGTGTTGAGGCTGTTAATATGGCTGCGAAGGGCGAATACAATAAGATGGCCGGTATCAAGAATCATGAATTGTCCCCTGTGGCGCTTTCTGAGGTTGCAGGTAAAAGCCGGTATGTATCCCCTACAGGGGAGCTGGTACGGATTGCACGCAACATGGGCGTGAGTTTCGGAGACTAAAAAGCATTGGGGGCCTTTTCCTTTTATGGATTCATTCAAAGCCGTTACTATAGATGATCAGCAGCTGTTTTGCGACATTTTTTCCAAAGTTAGCCCTACGGCTTCAGAGCTCACATTCCCGTATCTTTTCATGTGGAAGCGGGATTACAATTTAAGCTACAGCATTGTTGAAGGCTATCTCTGCATGGTATCGCAATCAAGGGTTTCGTTTCCCTTTGCCTTCTGCCCCATACCTTTAGACGGCAGGCAGGAGGAGCAGCGGTTCAAAAAGGCTCTTGAGGCTGTTGAAGCCTATTTTAAAGAACAAGGCCACCCGCTTGTTTTTGGAAGAGTTGAGGAAGCCCGACTCGAAGACCTGAAGAAAGCCTACGGTAACCGCGCCGCCATTGAGCCTCTTGATTCAGCATCTGACTACGTTTACCTGTCTACAGATCTCGCGACTCTAGCGGGCAAGAAGCTAAGCGGCAAGCGAAACCATATTAATCAGTTTCTTCGCTTATATGATACCTATGAATACATATCGGTTGAGGATACCAATCTCCATGAGTGCCGCAGAATTCTTGATGACTGGTGCGATAAAAACGAAACAGAATGTGTACACCCCGATAATTGCGAGCGGCTGGCCTGTTATGAGCTTTTAGACAACTGGTCAAAATTCAATTTGAAGGGAGCCCTCATTAAGGTGGCGGGTAAGTTCGAGGCCTTTACGGTTGGAGAGCTCCTCAATCCTGAAACCGCTGTTATCCGCATTGAAAAAGGAAATTCTGAGGTCCACGGGATTTATACTCTCATTAATAGGGAGTTTGTGGCCCGAGAATGGCCGGACGTAAAATATATCAACAGAGAAGAAGACATGGGCCTGGAGGGTCTTCGTAAATCTAAACTTTCGTACAATCCGGTCTTCATGGTTAACAAGTTTTTAGTGAAGGTTTAACATTGACTTCACTTCCCGGTTTCTGTAGTATAAAAGTGAAAAATGAATTTAGACTATGGGTTGGTTTTCCAGCCCGTTTTGCGTTTCTATATCGAATTTTGGAGGTTACCCATGTCAAAACAACCGAAGGTTGCCATATTTATGGGCAGCGATTCCGATTTTCCTGTTATTGAAGGCTGTTTAAAGATTCTTAAGGAGTTTCAGGTTGAAACGAGAGTTAACGTTTGCTCTGCTCACCGGACTCCGGACAAGGCTTCCGAGCTTGCCAAGAATGCTGAGAAGGACGGCTTCGACGTTATCATTGCAGCAGCCGGAAAAGCGGCGCATCTTCCGGGCGTGCTCGCTGCCTTCACTGTTCTTCCCGTTATTGGTCTCCCTATTCTCTCCTCAACTCTGGATGGCTTGGATTCTCTCTTGTCAATTGTACAAATGCCCTCAGGTATCCCCGTCGCGACTGTTGCCATTAACGGCAGTGAGAATGCTGCACTGTTAGCCGTACAAATCATGGGCGGCACTTACCCTGAGCTCAGAGCAAAAATGCATGACTATAAGGCAAAAATGGCGGAAGCCGTTGAAAAAAAGGACAGACAGCTCCAGGAAAAGCTGAAAGGAATGTAAGCATGAAAGAAAAGGATAGTCTGGTCTTTAACGATTTCTATGAATACGAGGATGAGATTCATGAGGCCTGCGGCGTCTTCGGCGTTGACAATATGGATAACATCGATGTGTCACGGCTTGTCTACTTCGGACTCTACTCCCTTCAGCACCGCGGTCAGGAAAGCTGCGGCATAGCTGTCAATGACAATGGCCAAATTACCGGCCATAAGGGCATGGGGCTTGTGGCCGAGGTCTTTACCGAAAAGGTGCTGGATCGCCTTGAAGGCAAGGCCGCCATTGGTCACACGCGATATTCAACAACGGGCGGAAACTCGCTTGAGAACTGCCAACCCCTTATCGTCAATTATAAGGATGGACGCTTGGCCCTGGCTCATAACGGAAACCTTATTAATGCCAGTAAAATTCGTTTGGACCTCGAAAATCACGGTGCTATCTTTCAAACCGCAACAGACTCCGAGGTCATTGCCAATCTTATCTCCCGAAATGGCCTAAAATGCAAGGACATTGAAGAGGTCCTGAAGAAGACCATGGATGTTATTGAAGGCTCCTATGCGCTCGTCATCATGACGCAGAAGCGCCTTATCGGTATCCGTGATCCATGGGGCCTCCGTCCCTTATGTATAGGAAAGCTCGGTAATTCGTATATTCTGGCTTCGGAAACCTGCGCTTTGGATGCGGTAGGAGCAGAATTTATTCGAGATGTTCTTCCGGGTGAAATCATTTTAATTGAAGAAGGCCAGCTCAGGTCTGTCATGTATGAGCATAAAAAGCCTCATAGCTTCTGCATCTTCGAGCACATCTATTTTGCTCGTCCCGACAGCTTCATTGACGGAGCATCTATTTATAGAGCGCGTCTTGAGGCAGGTAGGCTCCTGGCCATCCAGCACCCGGCCGAAGCCGATTTGGTTGTAGGCGTGCCAGATTCCGGTCTTACCGCAGCAATAGGCTTCTCCAGACAATCGGGAATTCCCTATGGTGAGGCCCTCATCAAGAACCGTTACGTGGGCCGGACTTTTATACAGCCCAGTCAAAAGCTTAGAGAGCAAAGCGTCAACATCAAGCTTAACGCCCTGAAGGAAGAGGTTGACGGTAAGCGTATCGTCTTAATCGATGATTCCATCGTTCGCGGCACAACCACCAAGAAAATCGTTCAAATGCTAAAAAACGCAGGTGCCAAAGAAATTCATATGCGCATCAGCTCCCCACCCGTTCTATATCCCTGCTACTTCGGTATTGATATCGCTTCTCGAGATCAGCTCATTGCAGCCAATCATGAAATTGAAGACATACGTGAGATCATCGGGGCAGACAGCCTTGGCTTCATGACCGTTGAAGATATTCTCAAAACCCCGGTCGGAGCTCCGCCCAACAGCTTCTGTGCGGGCTGCTTCACTGGCCGTTATCCCATGAAGGTGCCCAAGGAAGCCAATAAATTCAGCTTGGATAAATGCTAGTTATAAAGGAATAAAGTAAGCGTAAAGAAAGGTTTGGATTGAAAGATGGCAACATACAAAGATGCCGGTGTGGATGTTACCGCAGGCTATAAGGCTGTGGACCTTATGAAATCCCATGTTAAGAAAACCATGCGCCCGGAGGTATTAACCGATATCGGAGGCTTTGGCGGGCTTTTCAGCTTGGAAGGCATGAACTACGAAAAACCTGTTCTCATTTCCGGTACCGATGGCGTTGGAACTAAGCTTAAGATTGCCTTTCTTATGGACAAGCATGACACGGTAGGCATAGACTGCGTGGCCATGTGCGTCAACGATGTCATCTGCAATGGCGCTCAGCCTTTGTTTTTCCTTGACTATGTCGCGCTTGGAAAGCTCATTCCCGAAAAGGTTGAGCAAATTGTAAAGGGCGTTGCAGACGGCTGTATCCAGGCCGGCTGTGCTCTCATCGGT
>JAOABT010000245.1 GCA_026418215.1 Clostridia bacterium
CAGCATTGTGACGCCAATCATTTGTTGCAATGGCTATAGTTGTTGCAATAAAAAACAAAAGTTTTAAGGATAGCATGCCATCATAAACCAAAAAGTTGTTGACAGACCCAGAATGACCATGCTATCATGCCAATGTAATCTATGAAAGGATAGGTAATACGCCTGATGAGAATTGGCTAATTTCGGAATTATGAAGATGAATACTTGCTTAAAGTTTCGCTTATGCATCCGGAATTGGCTGTCTATAAAGGGTTTGCTTATCTTTGACTATACTTCTTTGAGTATGGTTTAAAGTATTGTTTCATCAACCTTCCGGAGCATCAAAAGCATTCGGGAGGTTTTTTTATGCTTATTTTAAACTGTGATAAATTATCAAAATCCTATGGAGACCGCAAATTATTTGACGATGTTTCCTTTAAAATTTATTCCGGCGACAGAATCGGATTGGTTGGCGCCAATGGTTCAGGGAAAAGCACCTTACTTAAGCTTCTGGCACAGGAGGATTGTCCTGACGAGGGTCAGGTCAAGCTATTTTCAACCCGCGCCTACATCCGTCAGCAGGATGACGGGGTTCCGGAGACCTCTTCCCCCCTTACGCTTGATACCACTGACGGAAAAATGATGAGCCTTTTGGGGATAGAAGCTCAAAGCGTTCATGCAAAGATGAGCGGTGGAGAAAAATCGCGCACACGCTTTTCCTTATCTTATGATCCGCATTGCGGCCTGCTTATTGCGGATGAACCGACCAGTAATATGGATGTGTCGGCTGTTGAGCTTGTCGAGACCGAGCTCCAAGCTTTTTCCGGCGCGTTGCTGATCGTTTCCCATGACCGTAGCCTCTTAGACCGTTTGTGCACAAGTATACTCGAGATTTCAAACGGTAAGGTCAGGCAGTATCCAGGAAATTATTCAAACTACATCAAGCAAAGAGAAGAGCTCTATAACCGCCAGCAATTTGAATATGATGCTTACGTAAAGGAGAAAAGCCGTTTGGAAGGCCGGGTTCAGGAAAGAGTTGAGAATGCAAAATCCGTTCGAAAGGCTCCAAAACGTATGGGCAATTCCGAAGCCCGGCTTCACAGGAGAAGCGCTACAGAAATACAGGAAAAGCTCTATCAGGGCATCAATTCCATCAGAACCAGAATCGATCAGCTTGAAAAAAAAGAAAAGCCTGATGAGCTCCCCAAGGTAAAAATATCCATTGACCCTCCCAAAAATCCTGTTGCTTCCATTATTGTGAAAGCGTCCAGTCTTACCTTGGGATTCTCGAAAAAAGCCTTATTAGAAAAGGCATCCTTCGAGATACCGGCTAAAAAGAGAACTGCTCTGCTAGGAGCCAATGGAACAGGCAAGACAACCCTCGTTGAGACCATCTTGAATGGCCACCCTGCCATTACAGTAGCTCCTGGAGTGAAAATCGGCTATTTCAAGCAAAACTTTTCGGAGCTCGATGAAAATAAAACCATTCTCGAAAATGTTATGCGAACCAGCACACGTCCCGAGCATGAGGTTCGGACGATTCTGGCGCGCTTGCTCATAGCCCGTGATGATGTTTTCAAGCCTATCTCCGTGTTGAGCGGCGGTGAGAAGGTGAAGGTTTCCCTTGCAAAAATTCTGGTCTCGGATGCTAATTTTATTGTTCTGGATGAGCCTACCAACTATCTGGATGTTTATTCAATGGAGGCATTGGAACGCGTTTTGTGCGATTATACCGGCACACTCCTCCTCATCTCCCATGATAGAAAATTCATTGAAAACATAGCTCAAAGGCTGCTTATCATTAATGACAGGACCATAAAAACCTTTGATGGGAGCATGACTGACTATCACGAGAGCTTGAAAGTTAAAAAAGCTAACCCGGAAATCGAGGCATTGAATGCCACAATCCTCAGCATGAGGCTGGCTGAGCTCTCGGCTCGCATTGATTCCTGCCGGGACGAGCAAACCAAGAAAGGCCTTGAAACGCAATATTTTGAGCTCTGCCGACTGAGAAAGTGAATTTCACAAACACGACTTTATAGAGTTAGAAAAGTGCCAATTGTATTAGAAGAAAGATTCTATTCATCATAGTGCTTATGTTTAAATGAATAGACTGATTCAACCAAGCCAAACAATGCCCTAAAGATTCTACTCTATGGTTCAGAACACATTCGATAAAAACAAAGGCGGTTAACGTAAAATCAACCGCCTGCTTTTTTTAACTCTATAAAGGAGATATCCGGCATGTTAAAAAGCCTGAAATTGACTTGCTGCGAACTGCCAAGCCCTCTGTTGACTATCATTTTCGATTGTTCAAGCTCAAACAGCCCTGCGTCATATTCCGGGAAGAAAACATGCTCAGGTGACAGCAAGCCCCCCTTAAAAGGAACCTGTATGACACCGCCGTGAACATGACCGGATAGAACCAGGTCGGCTCCCCATGCTTCATACTGTTTAAAATAGGCCGGGTTGTGAGCAAGCAGGAGGTTAAAGCCCTTGGCAGGTTTATCTAAAACCTGTTCTATGTAAGCTTCCTTCAAAAGGAGATTGTCATCATTATTTTGGAGGTCACGCCGGGAATAATGGTAGAGCTCAAGCGTCAGGCCTTCAAGGCTTATGGTGTCTCCCCCATGCTCAAGAGTTACTTTCTCATTGTCAAGAAGCTTGACACCGCGCGCTTCAATATTTTTGATGAATTCCTTGTAATCGATGGTCATGTTTCCGTTACTATTGATCCAACGGACAATCTGCTCATGGTTGCCGAGACACATGTAAATGGGGTATGTCTTATCAATATGATCTAGAAAATTCAGAAAAGCTCCGCCATCGTTCACGGTCGAGCTTAGCATATCGCCTGTAACCAAAAGCACATCAGGCTTTAATTCATTAACCGTCTTTGCCAGAGTCGTGTTTTGGTAGCCAAAGGTTTTACCGTGCATATCGCTGATTTGTACAATACGATACCCATCAAACCCTTTCGGAAGCTTCTCAAATGACAGAACATACCGCGAAATGCTCAGGCTGTTGTTTTGCCAATAAAGAAAAAGCACAATCGCAGCTACGACGATAAGGGCATAGGCTAGACCTCTCCATCTCCTTTTGACCATACTCCACCTCAGTTTAATCTGGGCTGTTCTCATCTCTAAACCCAACAAGCATTGAACAGCTTTCTTTTGTAAAACGAGAAAAACGCCTGGCTTAAACCAAGCGTTATCACTCTAGAAAATCAAATCAAAGATCAGCAGCAGCAGGGCATAAATCCCGCCTATAGCAAGCGCCCAGGGGATAAATATCCTGTAGATTGCGATGATGACTGCTATAACATCCTTCCACTCAAGCTTCAGGCGTTCCCCCTCCTGGGGGAGGTTACCCTGAGAATCCTGATTGTCAGACAAGTTCTCTTTGATAAACTCATCGATTACGGACTTCTTCATTTAAGCTTAACCGTTATCCTTTTCAGCAAAGTGGCAAGCCACCATGTGGTTATTGCCTACGTTCAGAAGGGCTGGATTGTCCTTCTTGCACTTGTCGCAAGCTATTGGGCATCTTGTATGGAATTTGCAGCCGCTTGGAGGATTGGAATTGGAAGGAATATCTCCTTCAAGCACAATTCTCTCACGCTTCAAGGTTGGGTCAGGAATAGGAACGGCTGACATCAAGGCCTTTGTATAAGGGTGCAAAGGCTTGCAGAAAATGCTTTCCTTTGGCCCGATTTCTACAAGAGAGCCCAAATACATAATGCCCACGCGGGTGGAGATATGCTCAACAACTGACAAGTCGTGGGATATAAACAAATACGTGAAGCCATGCTCCTTCTGAAGGTCCATCATGAGGTTGATGATCTGGGACTGGATGGACACGTCGAGTGCGGAAACAGGCTCATCGGCAACGATGAACTCAGGGTTCATGGCCAGCGCACGTGCAATACCTATTCTTTGCCTTTGGCCACCCGAAAATTCATGAGGATAGCGATCCATATAATAGGAAGGCAGGCCGCAGTCGTCCATGATTTGCGTAACGCGCTTGTTGTACTCATCCTTGGTGCAGAGATTGTGCTCAAGCAAGGCTTCTCCAATGATATTGCCGACTGTCATTCTGGGGTTCAAAGCGCTGTAGGGGTCCTGAAAAACAATCTGCATTTTAGGGCGAAGCGCTCTCATTTTACGATGGTTAAGCTTGAAAATATCCACATTATTGAAGAATACCTTGCCATCCGTTTTTTCGTAAAGACGAAGCATGGTACGACCAACAGTACTCTTACCGCAGCCGGATTCTCCTACTAGACCAAGAGTCTCGCCTTTATTAATTTCAAAGGATACACCATCGACCGCCTTTACATGACCTATGGTCTTTTGGAAGACGCCGCCGGTGATAGGAAAATACTTTTTAAGGTTTTCTACCTTGATTAAAGGCTCGCTCATGCTCTTACCCCCTCCTTGTCAAAAAGCCTGCAAGCCACCTTATGTCCATTTCCGATGTCCATGAGGGGTGGAATTTTATTGGTGCAAATATCCATGCAATGCTCGCAGCGACCATGGAAATAGCAGCTATCCTGCAGCCCGATTGGATTGGGTACCTGTCCGGGAATAGAATAGAGTCTTTCCTGACGATTGGTGATGACAGGCTTGGATTTCAAAAGGCCAAGCGTATAGGGGTGCTTTGTGTTTTTAAAGATTTCAAGAACGGGGCCTTCCTCAATAACCTTTCCGGCATACATAACGACGACATAATCGGCCATTTCAGCCACAACGCCAAGGTCATGGGTAATCAGCATGACAGACATGCCGAGCTTCTTCTTCATGTCGCGGATCAGATCGAGAATCTGTGCCTGGATGGTAACATCGAGAGCTGTGGTAGGCTCATCTGCAATCAAAAGCTTAGGATTGCAGGACAGAGCCATGGCAGTCATAATACGCTGACGCATACCGCCCGACAGCTGATGAGGATAGGATTCATAAACACCGGCTGCACGGGGTATATTAACCAGCTCTATCATGTTGATGGCCTTGGCCTTGGCCTCGGCGGGCGACAGCTTTTCATGCAGCATGATGGATTCGGCGATCTGCTCGCCCACCTTGAATACAGGATTCAAGGAGGTCATGGGCTCCTGAAAAATCATGCTGATTTCATTACCGTTTAAGTGGCGGATATCATTTTCATCTGCTTTTAAAAGGTCTCTTCCGTTATAAATAATTTCGCCGCTTACTATTTCTCCGGGAGGTGTCTGAACCAGACGCATAAGTGAGAGTGCTGTTACGGATTTTCCGCAACCGGACTCACCTACGACGCAAACTGTCTCTCCCTCATTGATCTTAAAGGAAACACCATTGACGGCCTTAACCCTGTCTCTTATACACATCT
>JAOABT010000564.1 GCA_026418215.1 Clostridia bacterium
GGCATGGAGTTCGTGGGCTCCATTCTATGGGCCATTGTGCTTATGATCATGCTGGCCTTTACAGCCGTGGCCATAGGTGCCTTCGTGTCCATCTTTTCCAATACCGAGTTCCAAATCGTACAATTCGTTCCTATTGTGGTCATTCCGCAGATTTTCTTCTCGGGGCTCATTCCGCTTGAAACCATTCCCCTGGGGCTGGGCAAGCTTGCTTATGTCATGCCTGTCTATTACGCCTGCACGGGTCTAAAAAAAGTGGTGCTTCAGGGTGCCGGCTTCGGTGAAATCTATGGTTATCTGGCCGCCCTTATGGGCTTCCTCGTGATCTTCTCCTTATTCAATATCCTGGCCCTCAAGCGTTATAGGAGACTTTAAGCGGGCCAGAGGGATTCATCTGGGCTTTAGGGTGCGAATGGGTGTTCGCCACCATGCAGCGGCTTAGGAGCGCTCCGATAAAGAGGGCGTAGGCAATGTCATTGGCCCGCCCCTGCTTCTGACCCCGGTAAGCCTCGCTTTGATCGGTAATAAAGGCTTCTAAGTCAGCGGGCGATAAGAGGGCTTCCTTATCCTTTAAGAATTTTCTGAAGGTGCGGAGGCCCTTTCTGTACCGGCCAATCATGGTGAACTCATAGAAGCCATGGTGAGTTTTGGACTTTGTATAGCTCTCTGAATGGGGTTGGCAGAAAAAATCGGACAGATAATGGTTCATGGCCCCGAGCTCTTTGGCAAAACGGTAAGGGGTGAGGGGCTCTTGCAAATCCTTGACCAGCAAAGAGTCCTTTGAATCGATGACATGGTTCAATGAATATTTCATGTAATGGGGATGATACCCATATTTTCGGCTGATATCGGGCAGAATGTTGCCAAACAGGAAGCCCCGCAGATTGAGGGCCACTCCCAGGCTTTTTTTTACGCTTTTTCGCACGGTAACGGCAAACATCAGGTGTACAATAATGTTAATGGCTGTCATCTCCTTTCGCTGTGGTACCGAAAGCTAGTATAATCAATAATTTCTAAAACTATAGAGAAAACCAGAAATCTTCCCATTCTTAATCCTATATCAAATTCGCAGCGATTGCAGTTGTAAATACTCCCAAAACCAGCTTATTCCAGAGCTGTCCAATTGGAATTTTTTTGAATGCATTCATTATCCCATTCAAGGCTTAAGAAAAGCTTAATAAATTTTCCCAAAAGCTATTGACTAACTAACACTTGTTAGCTACGATAAAACTAACAAGTGTTAGTTAGTTTGTGAGGTGCATGATATGAAAAAGCTATTGGTTCTTATGGGAAGCCCCAGAAAGGGAGAAACCTACAAGGCGGCTCAAATGCTTGGTGAGGCTTTTAATAAAATAGAACCTGTTGAGCTGGAATATATTTTTCTTAATAAAGTTGGCTTCGGGGACTGCCTCGGCTGCCATAACTGCATTCTAAAGGGTGAGGATAGGTGCTATCAGAAGGATTTAGTGCAGGAGCTGTACAGCCGCATTGAAAAGGCGGACGGCATCATCCTGGCTAGTCCTGTTTACAATCAGCACGTCACAGCCATCATGAAACGGTTTCTCGACTATTTTACCTATCTCTGGCACAGACCCGCATTATTTGGCAAGGTCTTCTTTGGTGTATCCAGTGGAGGCGGCATGTTCAAGGATGTGTTTAAGCTCATGAAAACCAACGTGGAAAGCTGGGGAGGCGTTTGGGCTGGCAGTCTGGGCATTCCGCACTATGAAGCCCTGACACCTAAATTCCAGCAGAAGGTGGATGCAGACGTTCCTAAAAAGGCCGAAATCTTCGTTAAGGCCATGAACGCCACAAAACTCCCTTCTCCAAGCTTCGGCCAGCTCATGATGTTCAACGTGTGGAAGATGAACGCTGTGGCCTGCAAGGACAGCAATCCCAAGGATTATGCTTTTTGGACCCAAAAGGAGCTCTTTGACAAGGCCTATTATTACAAGACAAAAATCGGTTTCTTTAAAGGTCTAGCCGTCAAGCTTACGGTTATGCTTGCCCGTTTCTATATGAAAAAGGTATACGTCGGTTATTGAAAGGGGTGTCTTTGTGACCACCAAGGAAAAAATACTGGAAACAGCCATCACGCTCTTTGCCGAACGTGGCTACAATGATGTTTCGGTTAGGGATATCACGCGCGAGGTTGGCATCAAGGAGAGCTCCCTCTATAACCACTTTTCAAGCAAGCAGAAAATCTTGGAGGCTATCTATGAGGATCTGATCAAGAACTTCGAAACCGCTACGGTGTCGGAAGAGGTGATTGCCCGAATGATAGAGAAAATGACACCGGAAGAATTCCTGACCTTGAGTGCCGAAAATTTTGACAGATACCTTGGCGACCCGCGGCTCATCAAAATCTGGCGCATCATCTCCATTGAGCGCTTTCGGGACGAGCGGGCCAATGCTTTTTTCAAGAAATACCTGATTGACAACGCGTTGGAGTATCAAAGTAAGGTCTTTGATATCATGATGAAAAAAGGCCTCATCAAAGCCCATGATCCAAGGGTGGTGGCCAGGGAATCCTATGCTTTCATGATTTTCATCTATTTCAGGTACCTTGAAATGGAAAAGGAAGTGGATATAAAAGAGGTCAAGCAGATGGTGCTGGAGCATATGAAATTCCTGTCCTCGGCCCTTCAGAAGTGAGTTTTCAAAATATTTTCAAGACCATTCCAACACCGGAAATAGTCCACGAGTTCAAATTTTGTCTTATTAACCGTAATAGGCTTAAAGGCGTATCTGGCTTAAAGCCCTACCATGCTTAAAGCCGTATCTGGCTTAAAGCCCTACCATGCTTAAAGCC
>JAOABT010000229.1 GCA_026418215.1 Clostridia bacterium
CGGAGATGTGTATAAGAGACAGGCCCTACCATGCTTAAAGCCCTATCAAGCATAAAGCCGTATCAGGCTTAAAGTCTTATTATCAGTGCCTCACTCCATCTTAGCCTAAACTCAAAGCCCTACTCGATACGATGGTATTGAATAGGGCTTTTGTGCGTCTTGCTAGGCGAATAACGGATATTATCAATTGCTTGAATTTTGTCGGTTGACATATGGAAGAAGAAGGGATACACTTAAATAGAAAACCGACCGTCGGTATGTTTTGTCTGGAGGTACTATGGCTAAGGAAGCAAAAGAAAAAAGAGTAGAGAATATCGTTAACGCAGCAGTTGAAATATTCCTTGTGAAAGGCTATGAAGGAGCATCCATGGAGGCCATAGCCCAACGGGCGGGTATGAGTAAGGGCGGGCTTTATCACCACTTCAAGAGCAAGGATGAAATTCTCTATTATGCAAACGAGAGACTCTCCGAGCCTGTTTACGGCTTTATACAGAAAGCAGTGACAAGCGGGAGCGGCGTGGAAGGACTTAAGGGCTATATTGAGGATTACGTGCGCTATTGGTATACCCACCAAACCGAGATAGCCTTCTTCTTCCTCTCGATGACCAAAGCCCTGGCAACACAAGCTTTTTGGCCGTTTTACGAGGAGTATTACAATCAGCTGGTAGGCTTTATTGAGGCGCTATACCAGAAAGCTATTGAACAGGGGGAGCTTAAGGAACATGATGCCCGCTTAAGCGGTATCATGCTGATGTCAGCCCTGGACGGCATTCTCGGATACCTTGTCATGAACAGTAAGGCCAAGCTTGAGAGCATCATCGAAGACCTTAAACGCCAGTTTATTGAGCCCCTTAAAGTCGATAGGCTATGAAATGCCATACCACAAGCGGGTTAGCACCGGAGCCATAACTGCTTAGGCATCAGCCGCTTAAAGCCTTTAGACCATAGCCATAACCGCCACATGAATCCCATTAGTTAACCTTAAGCTTTATAATATATCCCGATTTATCTTGAGAGGAGTGAGCCCTATGAAGCACGCAGACTTCTATGTTTATTCCGGAACCGGCAACACCTACAGGGTGGCCCGTATCATGGAGCAGCACGCAAAGGAAAAAGGAATGGATACCCGTTTACATATGATTGATACCAAGGCAAGCCCTGAAAAGGTGAGGACGGGTTCCGATACAATGATTGGTCTTTTGGCTCCCACTATTGGCACCGTTCAGCCAGTCAGCTTTATGCAGTTTATCATAAGGCTCCCAAAAGGAAACGGCACAAGGGCCTTTCTGGCTGCAACAGGAGCCTGGACCCGCATAGGTCCGCTTTTCGTTCCCGGATATGTAGGCGTAACCCTATATATTGCCGCACTTCTCATGCTTATCAAGGGCTACCGTGTCGTCGGTGTTGGGGGCTTCGGCATGGCCCATAATTGGACGTCGTTCATTCCGCCATATCCCAAAAAGCTGGAGGGGAGAATTGATAAGGAAATCCATGCTGCAGTACGTCCGTTTACCGACAGAGTTTATAGCGGGCAAAAGGCCTTCACGAGGGTCCTTGATGCTCTTATCGGCATACCTCTTCTGCCTCTGTCCATGGTGTTTGTCCTTCTGGCTCATTTCATGCTGGCCAAATCCATGCTTGCTTCATTCAAGTGTAACGGCTGCGGTGCCTGTGCAAGAAACTGCCCTCGTAAAGCCATCAAAATGCTGGGAAGCCCCAAAAGGCCCTATTGGACCTTTCGGTGCGAACAGTGCATGCGGTGCGTTGGCTTTTGCCCTCAAAAGGCCGTCGAGGGGAATATTCCTTTTCTGGTGCTGCTTAATTATGCTTTCTTTACGATTCCTCTGGAGCATTATGCAAAATTGGGCATCACTGCAATAGTCGGGAGCTTGCCCAGCGCGCTGATAACCGTCCTAAGCATAGTAGCGGCCTATTTTGCGCTGCTTCTTTCGCTGGCCCTCTGTTATTGGGTTTTCCATGGTCTTAATAGGATAGCTGTTTTCAACAAGCTCTTTACCTACACGAGCCTGACCTTCTACTGGCGCAAGTACAAGGAGCCTCAGGTAAGTATAGCCGAGCTCGTCTCCTCCGATGCTCAATAATCTGAAATAACAAAGGGAGGCCCTTATGATGCACAAAGCAGCTATTGTCTATTTTTCAGGAACCGGCGGTACCGAGCGTGTCGTCAAAGCCTTTATTGGCGAACTGGCATCAAGAAGCATGGAGACTGAGGTTCTCAATGTTGAAGAGCTTTACAG
>JAOABT010000417.1 GCA_026418215.1 Clostridia bacterium
AGCTACAGTATCTCAAGACACTTCAATATCTTGATGAAATTGTTGAGGCCTATGGAGAGGTTGGCGGCACCATGTGGCTGGATAACAAGCATTCGGTCTTTGGACAGGTGTTTGAGGGTCTCGATGTGCTTGATAAAATCGCCGAGGTCGAAACGGATGACAGGGATAAGCCTGTAGACGAAGTTCGCATTCTTGGCATTGAGGTTAAAGAATTCGAGTAAGCGGGGTTTTAAATGGATAAGAGGCGTTATGGCAAAAAGGCCGCAGCCGGTCTTCTGATAGTTTTAGGGATTCTTCTGTGCGTTAATACCCTTTTTGCCCACCTTTACTCCAATGACTGGAATCTCGGGGTTGTTCTTCCCGCTATCATGGGGATAGGCCTCATGGGTCTATCTCTTAAAATGCTTTTGATAAAGGAACCGATATTAAAAAGCAAACGCGTAAGAGTGGCAGTCATCCTGCTTCTCACCGTTTGCTTTTTGTTTTTTGCTGTTATCGAAGGTCTTATTATCGCCGATCCTTATACGCACCGCTCAGAGCTTGCGGGTAAGGTGGATTATGTCATTGTCCTCGGCTGCGGCATCTGGCCCGACGGAAGCCCGACCTTGGCTCTTATGTGGAGGCTCGACAAGGCCGTTGAATATTACCGCCATAATCCGCAGGTCAAGCTTATTGTCTCAGGGGGAAAGGGACCCGACGAGCCATTTCCAGAAGCTGACGCCATGGAGGCCTACCTTATCCGGAAGGGCATCCCGGAAGATAGAATTCTGAAGGAAGACAAATCTACCAGCACCAAAGAAAACTTTGAGTACACCAAAAAGCTCTTGGGAAGCCCGCTTGACCAACAACTGCGAGTGGTTTTCATCACCAATGACTTCCATGTCCTGCGCTCCAGAATTCTTGCCGAACGCTTTGGGTTTAAGGCTTATGCGCTATTTGCGTCCACACCGCCCGTCATCCTTTTCAACAGCTATTTAAGAGAATTCTTTGCTTTTGTTAAAACCATGATCTTCGATTATTAAGACTTGCTCTTTATAAAAGCTACTCCGCTTCTTCCGGAGTGTTTTCCTTGTCCTTGCCAAGCAAAACACCGATGACCTCAGGATAAATCTCCTTGGCATGGGCCTTCCAATTGTTGCAGATGGAGCGGGCGTCATCACGGGAGCCGACCGACAGACGGATATCGATAAGAGGCTTAAAATCCTCAATGATTCTGCATTTCACTTCGTATTCATTTTCATTTTCAAGGGTGTACTCCGCAATAATGGAGGTCTCCAGGCGCATGACGGATCGTATGATATCAATATTCTCGTCAAGCCTGACACGCACACCCACCGGAACCAGGTCCAAAAACATGGACATCATGCGCTCGCCTTCGGCTGACATCGTGTAATAGTCAATGTTGTCACGAGTTTCACTGTTGATGAGCTTGTCCTGTATCATCTCATGCACGCTTTGCTGAAGCAAGAAGTAGTTCATATACCGGTTTTCAAGCATGATGCGTGTAAGCTGCATATTGCTGACCGGAATCTTCACTCTGTTTAAAAAATACAGCAGGAGAACCTTGTTTTCGGCTTTTTCGCGGCTTTCCAAATCCATTCTTTATGGCTCCTTTATCCTTTAAAAGTTCTAGTATTTGATAACGAAGGGCTCATGTCGGATAACCGACTCGATCATGGCATGAACAATCGAGAAGGTTTTGAAATTATCATAGATATCGGTTTCACCAGGCCTGTTGTCGGCCAGGGCGGTCAGGAATTCTGTCAGCACGCGCCTGCGGCTGTCTTCCTCTTCGGAGATGGTCAGCATCTTGTAACCGTTGGAACGCAGGATTTTGATGTGGTTTTCACAAAGCTCCATAACCCCCCAAAGAACCCTCAATACGCCAGTTGCCGAACCAGCCGGTGCTGTTGACTGGCGAGCAAAGGCTGCCCCGATAGGAGACCTTGATCTCGGATTCCATTTCGAGCGACGCATTCAGGCAGGGCAGCCCTTTGTACCAGCTCCATGAAGGGTTCCAGCTTGTGGCGAAAACCTCCTTGACTTCGGCACTTGTAAGGTATCTCAGCACATCGAAGTGGTGAATGCTCACATCAAGAAGAAGCGGGTGCTTGAGGTCTTTAAGGTAATTGGTCATATGGTGACTGCGGAAAAAATCGACGGTAACCGAATGAATAGGTCCAATGGCGCCTGACTCCAAAAGGTGCTTGGCTCTTCTGGCAATCTCCATATAGCGGTAGTTTTCGGCGATCATAAGAGGCGTAGCGTATTGCCTTGAGGCGGATAAAATATCGGCAGCATCAGGCAGACTTTCCGCAATGGGCTTTTCAGAAAGCACGGGAATTCCCGCCTTCAAGGCCAGCATATCAATGGTCTTGTGTACCTTGGGCGGTGTGGCGTTAATGATAAAGTCCGGCCTTAAGGTCTCCAGGGCCTCCGGAATACTTTCAAAGAAAACAGCATCTGCTAAGCCGGGAAAGTCCTTCTGCTCCCGTATTTCTTTGATATTTTGGTCTACAAGACCGATAATCTCTATTCGTTCGTCCTTCTGAAGAACGTCATGAAACCAGCTGTATCCAAAGTCGCCTAAACCGACGTGAATGACCTTCATGCTGCAGCTCCTTTATGTCATCTTGCTCTGTAAGCAGGCTTTGATCCTGTGCGTCTCGCAGCCGTGCCTTTAGTCCAGACTTAAGTATACAATAAAAAGCGCCATCCATGAACTCATAATGTTGAAATACCTTAAAATACTAGCCGCTGCGGCAGGAAACTTCTCCTTTCTATCACTTGCGCCCCGAGCAACCGATAAGGTATAATCAATCTTTGAATAAATTGATGCAAGGGTGAGGTAATATGGCAGGAACAATCACAGAAAAAATACTCTCCAGGCATATCGTCGAAGGTGAAGCAAAGGCGGGCTGCGAGGTTGCGCTAAAAATTGACAACACGCTCACGCAGGATGCTACCGGCACCATGGCATACCTTCAGTTCGAGGCCATTGGAATTGAACGCGTAAAAACCCAATTCAGTGTAAGCTTTGTAGATCATAACACCCTCCAGACCGATTTTAGAAATGCGGACGACCATAAGTTCCTTGAAACGATAGCACAGAAATACGGGCTCTATTTTTCCAAGCCGGGCAATGGCATCTGCCATCAGCTTTTTTTAGAGCGCTTTGCAATACCCGGGAATACGTTAATCGGCTCTGACAGCCACACCCCAACAGCAGGCGGCATCGGCTCCTTCGCTATGGGCGCGGGCGGCCTTGACGTGGCCTGTGCCATGGCAGGTGCTCCGTTCAGAATTAAATACCCCACCATCGTAGGCGTGAAGCTCACCGGGAAGCTTAATCCCTGGGTATCCGCCAAGGATGTCATTCTTGAGGTTCTGCGCCGTGTCGACGTTAAAGGTAATGTCGGCAAGGTTTTCGAATATTTCGGAGAGGGTGTCAAAACCCTCAGCGTGCCTGACCGTGCCACCATCACCAACATGGGCACAGAAACAGGCTGTACGACCAGCATTTTCCCAAGCGATGAGGTGACACGCGAATTCTTAAAGGCTCAAGGCCGCGAAAAGGACTTTTCTCTGCTTGTAGCCGACGAGAATGCCGTTTATGATGCTGTCATAGAAATCAACCTTTCCGAGGTTGAGCCCATGGTGGCGATGCCCCACAGCCCCGGGGCCGTTAAGAGCGTCCGTGAGGTTGGACCCATCAAGGTCGATCAGGTGGCCATCGGCTCCTGCACCAATTCCTCCCTTCGTGACCTTAAGGTGGTTGCCAAGGCCTTTGAAGGAAAGACCATCTCTGAAAATCTGCATGTGTTCATCAGCCCCGGCTCCTGTCTCTTAT
>JAOABT010000485.1 GCA_026418215.1 Clostridia bacterium
GCGTTACGCAGGTCACTTCCGGGCCGCTGCCGTCCCTCCCGATAATGACCGAACCCGCACCAGTGACTGTCCATTGGGCAGTGGGTGTTCTCTGGCTTCCAAATTCCAGCGGGTAACGGAATTGCTTTTCAGCTGAGCAAAAATGGCTTGAGGTCACGCAGGCGATGTATTCGGCAGATCCTCCGTCAATAAGCATGGAGCCAATTGTCAGCGATTCACTCATGGTCGAGCAAGCCCCATAAACTCCGATAAAGGGGATATCCGATTCTCTGAAAGCGTAGCTTGCTGCCGTACATTGATTCTGAAGGTCACCTGAAATGATAAAGCTTAGGTCCTCCGAATTCTTCCCACTTTTAGCCAGGGCTTTCCCAAAGGCCATTTTGAGCATTTTGGATTCGGCGGCTTCGAAGCTTTTCTCACCGGCGTACTCATCATCGACTATCTCGTCAAAGTATTTGGCTAAAGGCCCGTCTCCTTCTTTCTTGCCGACAACTGCCGCACCGGCCAGGATTTTTGGGGAATGCTCAAGAATGATGGTCTGTTTGCCAATCTTCTTCCCCATCCTACATCACCTGCTTCCAGATGAAGTAAAGGAGACCTCCTATTACTGAGGCAAAAATACCGTAAACAAGAACGGGACCAGCAATTAAAAACATCTTCGCTCCAACCCCCATGATATAGCCTTCCTTCTTATATTCCATGGCGGGAGAAACAATAGAATTGGAAAAGCCTGTAACAGGAACGGAAGCACCTGCACCACCGAATTTGGCGATCTCGTCGTAAAGGCTGATTCCGGTAAGAAAGGCACCCAGGAAAATCATAACGATGGTTGTAACCGAAGCCGAGGTATCCTTGTCAGCCCCAAGGCTCTTCATTCCCATTTGAATAAGCTGACCAATAGAGCAGATAAGCCCCCCTGTTATAAAGGCGGCAAAAATATTCTTAACGTATTTTGAACCTGGCTCCTTGTTCTTGACCAGCTCCTGATATTCGTGACTTGTTATGGTCTTTTTCATAGATCATACCTCTCATCCAGCTGCATCATGACATAGGTTCCGCGTGAGGGCTTCTTGTCCTCGGAGCCGTTGGTCAAGAAGTAAACTCCCACGGCTGCGGCTGCAATGACAGCCAGTATGATGACAATAAGATAAAGAGGCATTCTAAATCTTCGAACTGCTTTTTCCATAAAAACACCCCGCATCAATAAAATACTAGCTTAGTATCCATCGATACGGGGTTTTTATTCTATCCAAAGATTGTGAAATTGTTTCGTCAGGCTTATTTTAATAGTGTCAGCTGCTCAACCGACATGACAATTTTGCCATCTTCACAGGTTGCTTGAATGCTGCTTCCCTGTGTGATTTTCCCCGAAAGGAACAGCTCTGAAAGCTCATCCTCAACATAGCGCTGGATGGTTTTTCTCAAAGGTCTTGCACCGAACTTCACATCAAAGCCCTTCTCCAAAAGAAAGGCTTTGGCCTTTTCGTCGAAGGTAATGGTCATACCCTTTTCCCTGACATCCTTCGAGACATTTTCAAGCATGATGCCCAAAATGTGCTCAAGCTGATCACGGCTGAGCTCCTCAAAAACAATGACTTCGTCAACACGGTTGATGAACTCTGGTCTGAAGATTTCCCGAACAGCGTTCATGACCTTTTTCTCCAGGGCATCATACCCATCCCTGTTGAAACCGATGCCGTTGGTACGAAGCCCGGTGCCCGCGTTAGAGGTCATAATCAAGATGGTATTCTCAAAGCTGACGGTTCTGCCGGTGCTGTCTGTGAGACGGCCGTCCTCCATAACCTGCAGCAGCATGTTGAACACATCGGGGTGAGCCTTCTCAATTTCATCCAGCAAAAGCACGGAATAGGGCTTACGTCTGACCT
>JAOABT010000509.1 GCA_026418215.1 Clostridia bacterium
CCTTACACGCTTCAAAGGCATCCTTTTCATGGGGCTCATCGGCGTGGTGGTGCTTTCTCTGGTTAACTTTTTCCTGCACAGCAGCAGTATGGCTTGGTTTATCAGCATCATCGGCCTTTTTGTATTCTTGGGGCTTACAGCCTACGATATGCAAAAGCTCAAGAGGTATTACTTTGGAACAGAGGGTAATGCTGCGCTTCGCAGTAACCTTGGCATCATAGGTGCTTTGAGTCTTTATCTCGATTTTATCAATCTCTTCCTGATCATGCTGAGGATGTTCGGAAGAAGGGATTAAAACCATTTAGGCATTATAATAGCATATAGAAAATGCCTCCTATCGTAGAACGGCAGGAGGCTTTGTTTTACCTGGGAAAATCGCTGCTAAAATAGTATACTCGGGATGCTGCTATTCCAAATCCTTACGCATAATGTGGTCGGTCTGAAGATCGCTCCCCAATAGGAAGTCATGCTGCCCAATCTTATAAAAGCCTCTGCTTTTGTAAAAGGCAATGGCTTTTTCGTTTTTCTCCCAAACACCGAGCCAAAGGTAATGGAGCCCTTTTTGATTCGCTATCTCTATTGCTTTGTTAATAAGGTTGCGTCCCAAACCTTTACCTTGAAAGGCTTTATCTACATAGATACGTTCAATTTCAAGTGCATTTGGATCGTGAAGATCGGTCTGGGCAGGGTGTTCGTTAAGCTTGATATAGCCGGCCAGTTCATCGTCGGCGTAGAGAAAAAAGAAGGCAGAGCTCGGGTTTTGCAGCTCCTTATGGAGAGCGTCCCTGCCTAGAGCATTTTCGAGATAGGCCTTCATGTCTTCCTCGGTATTCATAGGCCTGAAAGTGTCGTAGAAAGTACGCCAAGAGAGGTCTTGCAGTGTCTCCAGGTCTTCTAACGTACAGGCTTTTATTCGTATATGCATGCTGTCTCCTTAGAGTCCGTTCTGTTTCATAATTTTCTGGCTTTGACGACATAGGTCACAGGAGGCCTCTTTTTTTATTGGCAAATTCCCTTTTATTGTTCTGTGATTCCGTTCATAGTTTTACTAACCAGTCTAAAGATACCTTTAATGCCTGCTTTCTTGAAGCTTCACATTCGTTTTTGTGCTGCCTTTCGATACGATATGCAAGCCTCATTTTTGTTTTTACGGGACATAATATATGGCTCGCAGGATGAAAAATCTCATGATGATATGGAAACAAAAAACCTTTGCTTCTGAGTCTGTCACAAATCAATTTACCCATTTCAGCAGAAGGCCATTGGGCATCCTCTTTGGCGGACAGTAATAGAATTGGACCATTTATATTTTCAACTTGGATAGTGTTTTCTTCACTTTTATGTCTATTCAGGACGTCAATGTATAGTTTTGTAAAACCAAATTCGCGGTTTTTGACAATATGCTTTATCAAGCTTATTTCCATATTTTGAAAAGAGGCATACGGCAACGGCTGACCACCCCATGTCCAACTGGAAGTGTTACTGTAGGCCGGCTTTGCAATTCCTTCAAAAACGCAACAGGAAGGGGAGACCGCAATAACACATTCAATTTGCGGAATTAAGCTTGCTGAAATTAAAGCAAGCTCCGCACCTTTTGAAACACCATATATTCCAACCTTTGAAAATCCATTATTCTTAAGCCAAAGTACAGCGGATTGAATGATTTCTATCGGAATCAGAGCAAGGGTTTTCGATGTGTATTTTGTCTTCCAATATGCAACAGCAAGTGAGGAAATACCATGAGCAGAAAAGACCGATGCAATTTCATTAGCCCATCTCATACCGCCATCGCTTCCGCTAACAACAATGATTGCCTTTTCCTTTGTTTCTGAGTGATAAAAAACTCCTTGAAAACCATTGCTTAAAATTGCTTGCATCCTTACTCTTCATCCCGTTCCAATACAATTAGTCATCATTTGTTCGCAGTGTAACTTTGAGTCAGAAACCCGTAAACCTATTCTTCAGCTCATGTCTGGCACAACCAAGTCGGTCAATCTACTTGGTTTACCGGAATTTCACCCTAGATACTCTCTCAGTTCATTAAAAACGTTAATCTTTTAACTCATTATAGAATCGGTGAAGTAATATACTCCTTCAAAAGCAGCAGAGTATTCAAAAGACCTTCTTTATGGGTACGCTCGTAACCATGGGAGGCCGCAACGCCTGGGCCGATTAGACCGTGCTTGTAGTCGTAGCCTGCGCTCAATGCCGCTTCGGCATCGGAGCCATAGAAGGGATAAATATCTACGGCATATTGCAGCTTCTTTTCCTTTGCAAGCTGGATGAGCCTCGTTGTAAGGTCATAATCATAGGGACCGTGGGAATCCTTGGCGCAGATGGAAACCTTGTATTCATCGGTTTCCAGATCGTCGCCGACAGCTCCCATATCCACCGAGATCATCTCGGAAATACCCTCGGGGTAGCCCGAAGAACCGCCGTGGCCAACCTCCTCGTACATGGTAAAGAGAAGCCATATATTACGGGTAAGGGGAAGCTTTTCGGCTTTAACGGCTTTGGCCAGTCCCAACAAGATACCGGAGCTTGCCTTGTCATCCAAATGGCGGCTCTTGATGAATCCGTTTTCGGTGGCAACCGTCCTGGGGTCAAGGGCCACAAAATCGCCTGCGCTGATTCCAAGCGCTTCGACGTCCTCTTTCGTCTTGACCTTTTCGTCAAGAACGATTTCCATATTTGTATCGTCGCGCTTTACGTCGGGAATGTCTCTTCTGACATGGGCCGCAGGGTTAATAAGCTGGATGGTACCCGAAAATTCTTTGCCTTCTCGGGTAATAACGGTGCAGTTCTCAGTTTCAATATAATTGTCGGGGAAGCCTCCGATATGGGTGAAGCGCAGCCTACCGTTAGATTTGACGGCTCTAACCATAAGCCCCAAGGTATCAACATGAGCGGTTAAAATGAGCCCCGGCCCGTTGCCGCCAATATTCACAAGCACAGAGCCTTTGTTGGTGAGCTTTGGACTATAGCCAAGGCTGGTTAATGCATCTATGAGATAGCGCTGGGCTCGTTTCGTAAAGCCCGACGGGCTGGGCGTTCTGCATAGGTTGACGATCTGCTCAGTGACATAAGAAACGTACTTTTCCATGTTACTCTTCCTTCCATCTTTAGCCTTTATCTTCATCATAAGGCGTTGCTTAACGAAAGGCAAGGCATAGGGTCAGACCTTGTTTTGAAACTTTAATTCTTGTCGAATTTTTGTTATGATAGTTGTGCACCTTAAAAAGGACGGGTATTGTGGAAACATTGATTGACAGCCCAAAAGTGTCACCCCAAATGCCCTCAATAGAGATAAATAGAGCTTAACAAAAGAATTTATAGATTAAATACGGTATTGAAAGGAACCACAACCTTGGAGAACAAAAAAAGCAGTGATAAATATAGACTTAAAGCAAAGCCCAATCAGCAGGGCGGCGGCTTCGACACCATTGAGGCCTCGGATTGGATCGAACAGCTCAGAAATCTTAATATGGCATACACCCTGACATCAGGAAGAACCAGGAAGTTCCGCATCGATGTCTTCGGCTGCCAGATGAATGAAAGAGATTCTGAAACCATTGCGGGCATGCTGGTCGATATGGGTTATGAAGAGGTGCCCAATGACGCTTCGGCCGATATCATTGTCTTTGTGACATGCTGTGTGCGTGAAAACGCCGAGGAACGCATCTATGGCCATATTGGAGCCCTTTCCAAGGAATGCGAGGAAAAGGGTGCCATGATCATTGCCTGCGGCTGTATGATGCAGCAGCCCCATGTGGTTGAAAAAATCAAGAAATCCTACCGAAACGTGAAGATCGTTTTCGGAACTCATAATGTCCATATGCTTCCGGAATACTTGTACCGTTATATGACGCGTCGCAAGCGTGTTTTTGAGGTTTGGGAGAAGGAAGACCGCATCGTTGAGGAGCTCCCCATTAAACGTACCGACAAGCACAAGGCTTGGGTCAGCATCATCTTAGGCTGCAATAACTTCTGCTCTTATTGCATCGTTCCGCATGTCCGAGGCCGTGAAAGAAGCCGTAACATGGCAGATATTCTGTCTGAGATCCGTCAGCTGGCCGCAGATGGCTGCAAGGAGATCACCCTTTTGGGCCAGAACGTTAACTCCTATGGAAACGATTTAGGGGAGAAGGACTTATTTGCCAAGCTCCTTTATACCATTGAAGAGATTGAGGGCATCGAGCGCGTCCGTTTTATGACTTCTCATCCAAAGGATTTATCAGACAGCCTTATCGAGGCTATGAAAAACTGCAAAAAGGTCTGCGAGCACCTTCATCTGCCCTTCCAATCGGGCAGCACCCGTGTGCTTGACATGATGAACAGAAAATACACCAAGGAGCACTATCTGTCCTTGGTTGAGAAGATAAAGGCGCAGATTCCCGATGTTGCGCTGACAACCGACATTATTGTGGGCTTTCCCGGAGAGACCGACGAGGACTTCGAGGAGACCTTGGATGTGGTGCGCAAGGTAGGCTACGACGCCGCTTACATGCTGTCTCTTATACACATCT
>JAOABT010000518.1 GCA_026418215.1 Clostridia bacterium
GTGTATAAGAGACAGCCTGACGAACACCCCGTGTGTCGGTGATTTTATCCTTCTTCACCTTTTCCCTGAGCTCAGCAATGACTTTCAGAGAGGTTTCCATACCCATGTCGGAGGTGATCAGGATTTCCTCAAGCTCTTCAAAGAGCTCCTCGTCAATCTTACCGAAGGAAACCAATACCTGGTCAATACGATGCGTAATAGAATCGCGGGTTTTCTTAAGGCCGTCCTTAAGACGCGCAAAGAAGCCGGGGCCCTTTTCCTTGGTGGGTTTATCCTGCGTTTCGTCGCTGATTTGCGCTTCATCATCCTGAGTAGCCTCCAGGATAGGCTCAGCCGCATGGCTTACTGAGGGTTTGGCTTCTTCAGTCTTGGCAGAAACCTTGGGAGCTGTTTGGCTTTCAAGCTTTGGAGAAACCTTTTCGGAAGGCTCGGGAGCTGACTTTGCTTCATGTCCGAACCAGGACTTCTTTGCAGGCTGCTCGGCAGGCTCTTCAACCGCCTGACGGGCTATCTCCTCAAGCTCTTCTTCGCTAAACTCATAGTCGCCTTCAGAAGGCAATTCCTCCTGCGTTTCTTCAGAGAGCTCCTCGGGGTTGTAATCACCCAGGCCAAAGCCCTTGGCCTTTTTATTCTTCTTTTCCTTTTTGTCCTTGGCTTTATCCTTATCGCCTTTATTGAACCAATTGAACATTGCCATAAGCATTATCCTTTCACACTGTGAGTTTAAGCCGTTACGCTGCCCTTTGCTTTTATTAAAAAGATTCTACCCTAACCAGCATTTTCTCTCTCAAAGCCGCCCTCCATGCGAAGTGAAACAACCTTTGAAATACCGTGCTCCTGCATCGTCACGCCATAAAGGATGTCTGCGGCTTCCATGGTTCCCTTTCGGTGGGTGATGGCAATAAACTGAAGCTTATCCGTAAATCTTCGGATATAATCCGCAAATTTATAAACATTGGCATCATCCAGTGAGGCCTCAATTTCATCGAGGAGATAGAAGGGTGCCGGCCTCATCCTGAGAATGGCAAAGATAAGCGCAATGGCCACCATGGCCCTTTCTCCGCCCGATAGCAGCATCATGTTCTGAAGCTTCTTTCCCGGGGGTTGAACAATAATGTCGATATTGCTTTCCAATACATTTTCGGTGTCGGTCAGCTGAACCTCGGCATAGCCGCCCTCAAAAAGCTCCTTGAAGACATGGCTGAAGTTCTTGTTGATAATGTCAAACTGCTCCACAAACTGCTTCCTCATAACATGAGGAATGTCC